>JAPLFH010000013.1 GCA_026390815.1 Ignavibacteriales bacterium
CTCTATTTGCGGAACTGATGAACGTGTCCCTTCTTATAATAATGCAATAGGTCGTATTGTAAGAGGTAATAGCGTGGTTGGTACAGCGTGGGCAACAAAAAATAATAAGTTTGTTACGGCAGGTCATTGTTTTAAAAATGGAACGGACAATTTAACCCTGGAATTTAATGTGCCTTTTTCGAACACCCATAAGTCAATAGTTCAGCAACTTCGTAACTCATTTTTAGCATTAGCAATTTAACAACTATTCTTGATGTTTGGTAAATAAAATCGATGGTGAATTGGGACTATATTTCCCCGCGAAGAGATTTAGAAACCACTTCTGATTTGGAATTAACATGAAGCTTTTTGTAAATGTTCTTAATATGATGGCGAATTGTTTCAATTGAATTGTTCATTTGTGAGGCTATCATTTTATAGCTTGACCCATCAACTAAACATGCAACAACTTGTTTTTCTTTTTCAGTTAAGTGAGTATTTTGTTTTAATATTTTATGCGGACTAAAATATTCTAAAACTGCACGGGCAATTTGTGGAGACATTGGAGAGCCTCCTGAAGCTACTTCCTCTATCGCCTCTTTAATTTTAGGTAAAGGTGTGTTCTTTAAAAGATACCCGGTAGCACCGGCACAAATGGATTGGAAAATTTTATTGTGATCATCATATACCGTAAGCATTATAATATCAACATCAGGAATTTTTTCCTTTATCAATTTCATTCCAACAATGCCAGAAATTCCTGGAAGACCAATATCAAGTAACAATACATCCGGAGGATTGTTAAAATCCACTTGCTTCATAAATTCCTGCACAGAATCCGAAGCAACTTCGCAAAGAAAATTCGGCTGGGTTTTAAGAAATTCTTTCAATGCTTCCCGAATTTCTTTTATATCTTCTATGATGGCAATTGAAATCACACTAAAAATTACTTTTCTATTCATAATTGCACAATCCCATATTTGTGTGATAGAGTTTCAATTGTAATTTTTTATTTCTTAATCAAAAATTACCTGAACAGCATAAATTCAATTTTCCCTACTTAATACAATCCTTCTGTTAAATTTCTTTTCTTTCTAAATAAATTGTAAATCCTTTATGATTTATAAGATCCAGTTTGCCTTCAATACGTGCAGCCCGCATTTTCATGTTCTTCAAACCATTTCCTTTATAATCTATTGAGGTATCCAGACCAATACCATCATCGGAGATCTTCAAAATGAATTTATCTTCCTCATTTTTCATAATTACAAATACATTTTTTGCCTTTGAATACTTTGATAAATTATTCAGCGCTTCTTTAAAGATTAAATAAATATTCTGACGCAGATCCACAGACATTTTTTTTCTAAAATTCAGATTCTCAGTTTTAAAATCGATTTCAATATCCTGATCATTTAATAAGTTAAAAGCAAAATCGCGCATTCTATCAACAAGGTTACCAATTGAATCATTCCTGGAATCAATAGACCAGATTACATCGCTCATCGTGCTAACTATTTCGCGGCTTGTTAATTCAATTTTATTAAGTTTCTGCTTTATCCTAAAAATTTCCGAATCGTTGTAAGCCAATCCTGCATTTAGTGAAATTTTAGTCAATGAGGAGCCAACTTCATCATGTAAATCGCAGGCGATTCTAATGCGTAATCTTTCTAATTCTAAAATTCTTTTTGTGCGTACTTTATAAATAATAAATAAGATTATTGATATACCTAAAACTAAAAGTATCCTAAACCACCAGGTCATCCAATACGGTGGAGTAACAATAATTTTCCAAAAAGCGATTTGATCATTCCACACACCATCGTTATTAGAGCCTTTTACCTGCAGAATATAAGTTCCAGGATTTAAATTAGTATAACTTGCAAACCTGTTTCCACCGGAATTAATCCAGGACTTATCAAAACCTAACATTCGATACATATACAAATTATTTTTCGGTTCAGTAAAATCAAGCGCAGCAAATTCAAAGGTTAGAAAATTTTCGAAATATGAAACTGTAAGTTGATTATTATGAAAGTCAATTTTATTCTTGTCAAGGATATTATTCCATAGTTTAATTTTGGTAAACTGAATTTGTGGAAGATGCTGGTTATCCTTAATGCTGTCTGGAAAGAAATAATTAATACCATTTATTCCGCCAAAAAACATTTCCCCGGTATTGCTACGGTAATATGCACCTTGATTAAACTCTGCACTCTGAATTCCATCATCAATATTATAATTTTTAAAAATATTTGTCTTAGGATTAAATTTAGAAATTCCTTTATTAGTGCTCAACCAGATGTTATTATTTTTATCACCAAGCACTCCATAAATAATATTATTTGGTAAGCCATCTTTTTCAGTAAACTGGATTATCTTACCGGTTGTTTTATCCAACTTATTCAATCCAATGTCTGTACCTAACCAAAGAAATCCTTTTACATCTTCATAAATAGACATAACCGAATTATTACTTAAGCTATTTGGATCGCCCGGTTTGTTTTTATAATGCGTGAAAGTATTATTATTCTTATCAAACTTATCTAATCCACCGCCATACGTTCCAATCCATATAATTCCTTCTTTGTCTTCATAAACATCCAGCACAGCATTATTGCTAAGGCTATTTATATTTTGGAAATCATTCAGATAATGGCAAAACTTATTTTCCTTTTTGTTAAATCGGTTCAATCCCCCGGCTGTGCCTGCCCAAATATCACCATTTTTATCCTCCATTAAAATCCATACATAGTTATGGCTTAAACTATTCTTGTTATTTGCTTCATTTGCGTAATGATAAAATCTATTTGTTTTCTTATCAAATTTATTTATGCCTCCACCAAATGTAGCGATCCAAAGGAATCCTTCCCGATCCTCAATAATTGAAGAAACTGCATCATGACTAATGCTAAATGGATTTTGTGAATCCTGGTGGTAATTATGGAATTTATTTTTATTCCTGTCATACCGATCCAATCCTTTTCCATCAGTTCCAATCCAAATAATTCCATCTTTATCCTGAAAGATTGACCAAACAGAATTATAACTTAAACTATTTTTATCTTTTGGATTGGAAAAATAATGGTGAAATTTAGTACGGTTCTTCAGGCACTTATTCAGTCCACCGTCTGCTGTTCCTAACCAAATCAAATCAGAACCATCTTCATAAATGCATCTGATATGATTACTGCTAATGCTCATTTGATTGGCAGGATCATTTTTAATATGAACAAATTCATTTGAATTATTTTTAAGGAAATTTAATCCATTGTCAGTTCCAATCCAGTGATCTCCATTTTCATCTTCTAAAATTGAATAAATAAAATTATTGCTAACACTATGAATATCATTTGGATTATGAGCGAACCGGATAACTTCTTGTGTTGAAGGATCGAACTTATTTATTCCGCCGACGTAAGTTCCTATCCAAATTATTCCATTTCTATCAATAGAAAGCGTTTTAATTTTATTATCACTTTGTGATTTTCCATCGCCAGGAATATTTAATATGTGTTGAAATTTATAAGAAGTTCTATCAAACTTGTTCAGTCCTTCTTCGGTACCTACCCATAAGTTTCCATTCTTATCCTCGCAAATGGAATTAACAATATTACTGCTTAAACTAAATTTATCATTTTCATTAAAATGGAAGTGGGTAAAAGAACTGGAATTATGTTCAAGTAGATTTAATCCACAACCTTGCGTACCTATCCACAGATTGTTAAACCTGTCTTCATAAATAGATGTAACAATATTGTAATTAAAATTAGGTATATCCCCCTGCATATTTTTGAAGTGAATAAATGATTCGGAAATAGGATCGAATTTTTCTAATCCACCGCCCTGTGTACCTAACCAAAGATTATTCTCTCTATCTTCATAAATACAAATTACATTATTGTTACTTAAACTATTTTCATCGAACGGATTATTTGTATAAACAGTAAAGCCATATCCATCAAATTTATTTAAGCCATCTTGCGTACCAATCCAAAGATATCCATTGTGGTCTTGAAGTATGCAATTGATCTGGGATTGAGATAAGCCGTCTTCGATTGTGTACTTTTTAAATTTGAAGACGGATTGACTGAATAAAAACTCAGTGCTTAAGAAAATAATTATTAATATTTTTTTTGTAAGAAACAGAAATAATTTTCCAAAAAGCTTTGTTGGAATATAGCAAAAGAAAATCTTATATAATTTAAAAAAGCATCCCAAATCAAATATTTTTAGGATGACTTCTAATAAAGGCTACATTTAATTATCTTTGAACTGCGCGATCAAAATTATCTGAGGTTATATGAAAAAACTCTTTTTACTTATTTCCTTAACTTTCATTTTTT
Organism: Ignavibacteriales bacterium; assembly: GCA_026390815.1. Lineage (NCBI taxonomy): Bacteria > Pseudomonadati > Ignavibacteriota > Ignavibacteria > Ignavibacteriales > Ignavibacteriales bacterium. Next base: position 4,326 of record JAPLFH010000013.1, read on the forward strand.
GGGGATGTGGTTCTTCTGATAAGAAAACACTTTTAGAACAATTAGCAATTGAGGTTAAAGATACAACGCGGGCTTTTTCTTATACAAATAAAAAATTTGGATTTTATTTTGGTGAAACAAATTCTTATTTCAAAGATAGCTGGCAAGGTTGGACACTAAAGGAACAAAGAATTTTTAATGATTACCAGATTTTTGCCAATGGTAATTTACTTGAAAGAAATAAATCGACAGCAACAGTTTATCCACACATTTTAAAAAGAGATTATAACAATCTGCTGGAAGAATTATTTTTTGCAGATAGTCTTGATCTTATCATTCTCAAATTGAAAAATATAAATTCCGAAGGAATCGAAATTAAATTTTTAGGTTTGAATTCTGATGGAAAAGTAGCAATCAGGGATAATGTTGCCAGTTTTAATTTGAATAATATATTACCCGGCAATCACCTTTTCATTGCAGCGGATAGTAAACTAAATACTTCTTCAGATAAACTTGCATTTGAAACTACCGGTAAAGATTCACTAACTATTCTTATTTACATTTCATCATCATCTGTTGAAGTTCAAAATCTTTTGCAACAAAAGGATAGAATAATTTCTAACAAAGAAACTAGAATTGAAAAACTTCTAAATGCAAGTTACATTAAAACAAATGATGAGAAATTTAATAAAGCTTTAATGTGGGCTAAGGTTTCACTTGATGCTTTAATTACTACGCAGGATTATAAAGGTATTTGGGCAGGTCTCCCCTGGTTTAACAACAATTGGGGACGGGATACGTTTATTTCTTTACCGGGCGCCACACTGGTTACGGGAAATTATCAAGATGCTAAAGAAATACTACTTGCCTTCGCTAAATTTCAGGATAACAACCCAGCGAGCAAATACTATGGCAGGATCCCAAACAGAATTACATTAAAAGAATCAATTTACAACACGGTTGATGGAACACCCTGGTTTATCATCCAATGCTATAATTATTTTTATTACACTAACGATTTGGAATTTATTAAGGAAGTATATCCCGTTGTTAAAATAGCTGTGGAAGCAGCATTAAAAAGATCAACTGATAATAATGGATTTTTAATGCATGCCGATGCAGAAACCTGGATGGATGCAGTTGGACCGAATGGACCATGGTCTCCGCGTGGAAATCGTGCAGTTGATGTGCAGGCATTGTGGTATAAACAATTATTATGCAGTTATGAAATAGGAAGAATTCTAAAAGATACAACCTTTGCGAATACTTCGATGGTGGCAGCTTATCGCCTTCGAACAAACTTTCAAAAATTTTTTGTAGATACAACCAAAAATATTATTTATGATAGATTAAAGGAAGATGGGACTAAAGACCACTCTGAAAGACCAAATCAATTTTTTGCTTTGAATGAACCAGATCTGTTTACTACATCATTACAAAGATTGAAAATACTTGGAAACGCAATGCAGGTAGTTGTATTTCCATATGGTGTTACTTCGCTTTCTCAGAATGATGAAAATTTCCATCCATATCATGATTACAAACCTTATTACGTAAAAGATGCCGCATACCACAATGGAATAATCTGGCAGTGGAATTCTGGTTCAGTTGTTCAAACCCTTTGTGGATTTGGAAAGCAGGATACAGCTTGGAAATTAACTTCAGAATTAACTCATCAAATTTTAGATCGTGGTGCAGTTGGAACTTTAGCAGAATTGATGGAAGCGTTTCCGCGTCAGGGGGAAAAGGAGCCGAGGTTGAGCGGAACATTTAGTCAGGCATGGAGCTTAGCAGAATACATAAGAAATATTTACCAGGATTATCTTGGCGTTAAACCAGATGCTTACCATAAAGCGCTTTATCTTTTGCCTACTCTACCAAATGATTTGACCGACATTGAATTTGATCAAAGAGTTGGAAATGATAAAGTAAAAATAAAATATAATTTTACAAATGAGCTAAACAGAATTACGGTCAATGCAGTTTCCGTTAAAGACAGTTTAGATATTGCAGCGGCAATTTTGAACAAAGCAGATGCAAGCTTTCAGATGAAAACCTCATTGAAAAAAAATGATAATCTGGTAATTGAAGTTCCAACTCATTCAAATACCTTAAGTGATTTGAAAGTCTTTAGGAACCAACAACGAATTTCAATTTCTTGCCAGATTTATAATGAACCTCCGGCTAATTTTGCACTTTATCAGAATGTGAAGTTTGCTGTCCCTTTCCTTAATAGAAATTTAAAAGCTTTGAAAGGACCAGAATATAAACTCCTTACTAACAATGAAATAAAAATTGAAGATGAAAATTCCACTACAATATTTAATTTGTCTGATCCCGAAAAAGATGAAGAATATAAATATCCACTAAATCCAAATTTTGCTGCTGGAATTTTGGACATAATTCATTTCTCGTTGAAAGAAGATTCTGATAATTATTTTTTTGCATTGAAGTTTAGGAAACTTGCTAATCCAGGCTGGCATAACGAATATGGATTCCAATTGACGTATGCAAGTATTTGTCTCAACACAAATTCCAATGAAAAAAATACTACAGACGTAAAATTAAATTCTGGTTATAAACTACCAATACTTAGAAGCTTTGATAGGCAAATAAATGTTGGAGGAGGAATTGAAATAAAAGATGGAAGTGGAAAAATAATAGCAGCATATCTACCAGATGCTGAAGATATAAAAAATCCTTTGGGTAATGTGAAATCAAACATCATCAACTTTTCAATTCCTAAGAAAATGATTGGAACAATAAATGGGAAATCTGTCATTTCAATTTTAGTCGGTGCACAGGATGATCATGGCGGTGCTGGTGCTGGTGAATTTAGAACTGTTGATCAGAAAGCAACAGAATGGACAGGTGGTGGAAAGAAAAAAAAATCAGATCATAATATTTATGATTTCCTTTTGATTAATTGAATAATCATTGAATAGTAAAATTGTTTTAAAAATAAGGATCGACTAAAATGAAAAAAATATTCTTTCTTTTATTACTAATTTCTTTAGGATCAACTTCATTTCCACAAGAGAAATTAGTTTTAAGTGCAGATTACATTCCTCATTCAGATACATCACTTATCTTCCTACCAAAAGATTATTCACTTGAAAAAACTTATCCACTAGTATTTTTGCTTCATGGATGGAGTGGAAATTATAAGCACTGGAATGAACTGACCGATGGATTACAGAAATATTCTGATAAATATGATTTCATTTTAGTATGTCCTCATGGCTTTTATGATTCATGGTATATCGATAGCCCGGTAAATCCAAAATCCCAAATGGAAACCTTCTTTATCAAGAATCTCATCCCTGCCATTCTGGAAAAGTATAAAGTAAATAAGGAGAATATTTTTATAACTGGACTTAGTATGGGTGGACATGGAGCTTATTTTCTGTTTTTGAAACATCAGGACTTATTTAAAAGCGCTGGAAGTTTAAGTGGAATTTTAGATATTACAGAATTTCCGAATCGCTGGAGTATGGTAAATGCATTTGGTAAAACTGATTCGATTCCAGATGTATGGAAGAATAGTTCTGTGTATAATCTTCTAGATAGCCTTAAAGATAAAAACCGAGAATTTATTTTTAGCTGCGGCACAGAAGATTTTGCTTACGGAGTGAATAAAAAATTCTACGAAAAATGTTTACTTAAGAAACTTAAAGCTACATTCATTTCAAATCCTGGTTTACATAGGGCGGATTATTGGAAAAATAATATTGAATGCCAGCTTTCGTTCTTCCGGAAATTAGTTGAAAAATAAATTAAATAAGATTGAACTTTTACCTTATACTCATTCGTCTAACGAATAGTAACAACAATTTTAGGTGATAAAATGCAGAAGAAATTATATCGATCAAGAACCGATAAAATGTTAGGGGGCGTATGCGGTGGTTTAGGTGAGTATTTTGAATTCGATCCGGTTTTAATAAGAGTTATGTTTGTTGCAGCTACCTTTCTATCAGGGATTGGAGTTATTGCTTATTTTCTTCTTTGGGTAATAGTTCCATTTGAATATACAAGTCCAATCATTACACCAGAAACACCTGTAAGCGATCCTAATGCTGCACCTCATCTAAACACAAAACAGAACAATAATAAAAGTGTAATAGCAGGGTTAATACTTATTGTAATTGGTGGATTGTTTTTAGCGGACAACTTTTTACCATTCTTTCATTTTTGGGATTTTTGGCCAATGATTTTCGTAGCCATTGGTATTGGACTATTACTAAAAGCACCCAGGAAGTAATTAACAGGAGAAATGAAAATGAAGTCGAAACATGTATTTTGGGGAACACTTTTTTTAACTATTGGTGTATTAATTTTAATAAATAATTTTACATCATTTAACTTTAATTGGAATTTCGTATGGAACCTCTGGCCCCTTGTTTTGGTTGTAATCGGGCTTTCCTTTTTTATGCGAACTTCTGAATACAGATGGATTCTTGTTGGCATTGCTGCACTTTTGGTAGGAGCAGTTCTTTTTGCTGGTTATAAAAATATATCCGATTTTTTCCATCCGAATTATTCAGATGATGAATACGAGGTGGAATATTTCAAGCATCCTTACCAGGAAGGAATTAAAAAAGCAAATCTTTCAGTTAATGCTGGTGTAGGATATTTAAAAATTACTGATACAACAGATGAGTTAATTGATGCAATGACTAAAGGCAGTTTCGGTAATTATACTTTTCAAAATAATGTAACTGATGAAAGCGCAGATTTATATCTTGAAATGGAGGAAAAGCATTTCCGCTGGAATCTTGATTTTAAGAAAAATTATGTGGAAATAAAGCTTAATCCAAATCCTGTCTGGAACATGGATTTTGAAGTTGGTGCAGAAGGAGTTGATTTGGATTTAACACCATTTAAAATTGCTGATCTTTCATTAAAATCTGGAGTTTCATCAATTAAGATTAAACTTGGGGATAAATCCGAGAACACACACCTCAAATTTAACTCTGGCGTATCAAAACTGTGGATTAATATTCCCAAGGATGTTGGGTGCGAAATAATTTCTAATACAGAATTAACTAAAAAGAAGTTTGTAGGATTTACAAAAGTTGATCAGAATAATTATCATACAGAAAATTTTAATTCTTCAGCTAAAAAGATAACAATAGATTTAGACGTGGATGTTTCTAATGTAATTGTAGAAAGGTACTGATTCAAAACTTGTAATTTCTAAATTTCATTCCATCCTGGTTTTTCAATCGCTTTGGTATCCAGAAATATTTTTCCATTAGAACACAACCATCATTATTAAATTCAACTCCTTCAGAACGGAGGAGTTCCTGCATTAAATCAGAACTACCGAAATGAATTTTCCCCGTTAATGCACCAAATCTATTTACAACGCGATGACAAGGTAAACCAGAATCCTTTGCACCATTTAATGCCCAACCAACGGTTCTTGCAGATGATTTCAAACCGCAAACTTCAGCAATTGCTCCATAAGTAGTTACTTTTCCATAAGGAATTTTGGCAACTACTTTATAAACCCTGTCAAAAAAATCTTCTTTCCTATACTTTTTTATCTTCGCTTTATTTATGTCTTTTTTCATTTTGCAAAAACGCATTATAATAATCTAAAAAGCAACTTAAACTTATCATCACAATAAAATCATTTCCATTTCACTTATTATTTTAATATCACTCCGCAATCATCAATCAGCATTCCGAATTACAATCATTCTCCCATAACTTTTATGATCAATCTTTTTCTTCTTTGTCCATCAAATTCAGCGTAATAAATTTGCTGCCAGGGACCAAAATCGAGTTTACCATTAGTAACTGGTACAATAACTTCGTGATGGATTAGCAAGCTCTTTAAATGGGCATCTCCATTATCTTCACCAGTATGATGATGCTTATAATTTGGATTAAACGGGGCAAGTTTCTCCAGCCATTCATCAATATCCTGTATAAGTCCGTACTCGGCATCATTTACATAAACACCCGCAGTAATATGCATTGCTGAGACTAAAATCATTCCTTCTTTTATTCCGCTTTTTTCTAAAATCTTTTCTACTTCACTGGTTATGTTTAAATATTCCCTTTTCTTTTTTGTATTAAACCAGAGATATTCAGTTTGAGTTTTCATTTTAATTATTCCCAAATTTTAACAGAAATGCTCTAATAAATTTATTCAGATCACCATTCATTACTCCTTGTGTGTCTGAAGTTTCTACATCGGTGCGATGATCCTTTACCATATTGTAAGGATGGAAAACGTACGAACGGATCTGACTTCCCCATTCAATTTTCAATTTTGATTTTTCAATTTCATCCAACTCTGCATTTTGCTTTTCTCTTTCCATTTGATAAAGTTTTGATTTAAGAAGTTTCATCGCATTGGATCTATTCTGAAGCTGCGAACGTTCACTCTGGCAGGCAGCAACAAGTCCTGTTGGAATATGAGTCATACGAACTGCAGTTTCCACTTTGTTAACGTTTTGTCCTCCCTTTCCGCCAGAACGATAAGTATCTATTCTTACATCAGCAAGGTTTATTTCTATTTCAATTGTATCATCCACTTCAGGAATTACAAATACAGAAGCGAATGAAGTATGTCTCCTTTTGTTCGAATCAAATGGAGAGATTCTTACCAACCTATGAACACCATTTTCAGCCTTAAGGTAACCGTAAGCGTATTCCCCTTCAACTTCAATTGTTGCACTTTTAATTCCAGCGCCATCTCCTTCAAGAATATCAATCAAAGTCATTTTAAAACCATTCTGTTCTCCGTATCGCAGGTACATTCGCATCAGCATCTCTGCCCAATCCTGTGCCTCTGTTCCACCTGCACCTGAATGAATTGTAAGAATTGAATTTTTATTATCATCTTTTCCGCTGAGCATGTTTTTAAATTCAAGATTTTCCAGAGTATCTTTAAGAGAATTTAATTCCTGGTGAATATCTTGAAGAAACGATTCGTCTTCTGCGGATTGAGCTAATTCTATTATCTCTCTAATTGATTCTTCTTTCTTATTTAGTTCGCTCCACATTTCAACCCAATACTGAAGCGATTTAATCTCTTGTAGAATTTTTTGTGCGGATTGCTGATCGTTCCAAAAATTTGATTCTTCTGTTTTTAAGGATAAAACTTTTATTCTTTCGTCTTTTGAATCTAATTTAAAGATAACCTCTTAAATTGGTAACTCTTAACTTATAATCTGAAAGCTGTTTTAATTCTTCTTCGTACATGGCGTGATTTATCCCTTTTTATTTTTATTAAATATTATATTGTTGAGTCCACTTCAATTTCTAATCTAAGCAAAGCAGCGGCTAAAGTTTTTCCTTGAGCATCGTGCATTAATGAAACAGTACCGCCGCCGCCAAGAGTATCGTGCAATAGAAAATTTAGTGCTCTGATATTTGGTAATTCAAATCTTTCAACTTTGCCAAAGCAAATTCCTTTAAAATGATTCTTAACAATTTCTGCGGTAAGATACTTTTCAATAATTTTGTAGCCTTTTTCTTCAAAAGCAATTATTCCAATGTTAGCAGCATTTCCTTTATCACCGCTTCTTCCGTGGGTTATTTCTATTAACTTCACTTTCATTTTAAATTTCTGTTTATATTAAAATCCAATATCCAATTTACAAAAACCTAAAAAAATTCAAATTACAAATTCAAGGCTAATCAATTATCTTTATAACCGGTTGAACTAATTCTTTTGGAATCAGTGCTGGCCAATATGCAACAACTTCGGTTGGTTTTGGTCTGCCGCCTGCAAATCCAGTTACACTTGGTGGTCCAGTTAAAATTAATGGAGCAATTTCTTTCCCAAATCTTTCAACCGAATTGTAATCCTTAGAACGTACCGCAATTCTCAACATAACCTCATTGATCTTCTCTTCATCAATTTCTTCCGCTAAAGGACCGTGGCATGAATTGTATCCAACAAACTCAGTTCGTATTTCTTCAAAATTAAGATGTAAATTCTCCAATCGTTTTCTTAAAATCTTATCAGCAGCTTTGGCTTTTGTTAATGCCTGGGGCCAGGAATATGTTAAAGTTCCAACTGCAGAATATCCATCAGAATAAGAGCAGGAAACTTTATAAAACTCAGTGGCAGGTTTTCCTTTAATGTTAAATACTCTAACTCTGTTTTCTCCCAAGTCTTCCAATTTAATTGATGTAAAATCAGCTACACAATCCGGCGTTATATAAATTTTCGGATCACCAATTTCGTAAACTAATTGTTCAGCTATCGTTTCAAAACTAACTTTACCACCAAGTGATTGATGTTTTGTTATTGTAAATTCTCCGTTTGGGTAAGCTTCTGCTATTGGAAAACCAATATCCTCCATTCTTTCAACTGATTCCCAATCACCTAAAAAATTTCCACCGGAAGCCTGGGCACCACATTCTAAAATATGCCCGGCAATTGTTCCCGCTGAAAGGAAATCAAAATCATTTTCACTCCAACCAAATTCATAAATCATTGGAGCTAAGGTTAATCCTGTATCAGTTGTTCTACCCGTTATTACAACATCTGCTCCCAGCTTTAAAGATTCAACAATCGGGAATGCTCCAAAATAAACATTAGCCGATAAAATTCTCTCTCGGAATGACTTAATGGATTCGCCCGTTTCCATATTGTTTAATTCGCAGCCAGACGAAATTATTTCATCAATTCTATCTTTAATATCATCACCAAGTACAACTGCAATTTTTAAATTTGTAATAGATAATGATTTTGCAACTTCAAGAACAGCTTCTGCACAAGCAATAGGATTTACTCCACCGCCATTTGTAATGATTTTAATTCCTTTTTGTTTACATGGTAAAAGAATTCTTTTCATCAATTCCGGAATGTCTTTGGCGTAACCAAGTTTTGGATTTTTATTTTTCTGTTTCTGAAGAATGGACATCGTAACCTCTGCAAGATAATCCATTACAAGATAATCGATTGGTCCTTCAACAACCTGCTTGAAAGGAGCATCAATTAAGTCGCCCCAAAAACCTTGTCCGGATGCAATTCTAATTTTTTCTTTCATTACTTTCAAAATATTTCTGGAAATAATATAACAAAATTATTATCAGTTGAAAAATTTTACCAGAACATTTGAAATTTCAGGAATATCATTTTCACTGTTTACATCAAACCACTTAATTCTTTCATCCTTCCTGAACCATGTCATCTGGCGCTTGGCAAATCGGCGGGTATTTCTTTTTATCAATTCAATTGCTCCTGCCAGAGATATTTCATTATTAATGAAAGATATTATTTCTTTATAACCAACTGTATTTAATGAATTCAATTTTTTACTATATCCTAAAGCAAAAACTTTTTTAACCTCATCAACCAAACCAATTGCAATCATTTTTTCTACTCTATCATTTATATTTGTATAAAGTATATCGCGTTTCCAGTTCAATCCAACTTGGATAAATTCAAAATCCAGCTCACGCTTATATTCATTCTGGTGCTTCCAAATAGGCTCACCTGTTAGGTGAAAAACTTCCAGCGCCCGCATTACTCTTTTCCAATTTTGGGGCAACATTTTTTCAGCACTTTGGGCATCAACTTTTTGCAATTGTTCATATAAATATTCTTTACCCATCGCATCCATTTTTTGTTTTAAGTCCAATCGGAATTCTTCATCTGTATCAACCGAATTGAAAATTCCATCTATCAATGCTTTGATGTACAATCCTGAACCACCAACAACAATTGGTATCTTCTTATGTAAGAATAGATTGTTAATCAAAGAAATTGCTTCAATTTCAAATTTGCTTACATTAAACTCTTCATCAGGATCTAAATAATTGATGAAGTGGTGTTTAACTGAATCTAATTCTTTATCTGACGGTTTGGCTGTTCCAATATTTAAATATTTAAAAACTTGCCGGCTATCAGCCGAAATAATTTCCGAAGTAAATTTTTGTGCAAGCAATAAACTAAGTTTTGTCTTACCGGAACAGGTGGGACCAACAATTACAATTACTTTTCTTTCCAACCTTCTTTACCAATTAATGGTACAAATGTAAATTGAGGAATATTTTCTATCTCGAAAGTTTCATCATCTTTTTTAGTAAGTATTTTTAGGGATTGAGATTTTCTATCACCAACTGGAATTACTAAACGTCCACCCACAGTTAATTGTTTTTTCAAATTTTCTGGTACAGTTGGGCTACCGGCAGTAACAATAATTCCATCGAACGGGGCAAATTCTGCCCAGCCAATTGTCCCATCTCCTAACCTGCATGCAACTCTAATTCCTAATTTATCAAATAGTTTTTGTGTTCTTAAAAAAATATCTGGTTGGCGTTCTATTGTAAAAACTTTAGCTCCCATCTTTTCTATAATAGCTGCCTGGTAACCTGATCCTGTTCCGACTTCTAATATTTTATAACCCGGACGTATCTTTAATGCTTGAGTCATAAATGCAACAGTGTATGGTTGCGAAATTGTTTGGTTGTAACCGATTGGTAAGGCAACATCTTTATATGCATTAGAAACCATAACACCTGGAATAAAAAGATGTCTTTCAACTTCATGCATTGCTTTTAGAACATTATTATCAGACACACCATTCCTGGAAATCTTCTCAATCAATTCTTTTCTTTCAGATTCATACATATTAAATCATAATTCTTTATTTTAACCAGCAGAAATTTAACCTTTATTTGCTTTAAATTAAACAACAACTTATTAACCAAACAGAATAATAGAAATGATAGAATCCTTAGTAAGTGCGTTACTTATAATGATGATGAGAGTTTGCGACGTTACAATTGGTACCGTCAGAACCATTCTTGTAATACAGGGAAGAAAATATTATGCAGGTATTGCAGGATTCTTTGAAGTGTTAATCTGGATATTTGCCATGCGATTTATAGTGCAACATCTTGATAATATTGTTAATCTTTTTGGTTATGCCACTGGTTTTGGTTTAGGAAATATTATTGGAATTACAATAGAGCAAAGGATTGGGATGGGGTTCCTCCAATTAAATGTTATCTCCCGGCATTTTACTGATAAAATTGCCGATGCTCTCAGAAGCGCACATATTGGTGTTACAATATTACCTGGTGAAGGTGGTGCAGGTGGAGTTTCTATTCTGGTTGTAGTAATTAAAAGGAAGCTACAAAGGAAAGTTATGAAAATTGTGGAGTCAATTGATCCACACGCTTTTATTTCTGTTCAACCATCAGTACCATACCGAGGTTACATTAACGGTGCAAGAAAATGAAAGAAATTACTGTTAATCTAAATTGTAATTTTAGGATTTTATAAAATGAAAAATGAATTTAAAGAAACATATTTAGTAATCGTTTTAATTTTGAATTTGCAATAAATGCTAATGGATTGTATATTTGAAGCAGATATTTTGATGAAATAGGTTCTTAAAAGAATGATTTTTATTGCGGGAGTAGCTCAGTTGGTAGAGCGCAACCTTGCCAAGGTTGATGTCGCGGGTTCGAGTCCCGTCTCCCGCTCAGAATCCACTTCCTGTGGATTTTTTTCCTTATAGAATTTAGCGCTTTACTTTTGATTAAGTTGAGATGTAAAGAGAAAGTCTGCAAAATCTTTTTTTAAAAACGAATAAGATTAAAACGGATATATCAGTTCGAAGTCAGAGTTCTTTATTTTTTTTTGGCGCTGTACCCAAGTGGCTTAAGGGGAAGGTCTGCAAAACCTTTATTCATCGGTTCGAATCCGATCGGCGCCTCAAGAAAGCTCGATTATACTTCATAATCGGGCTTTTTTAATGCCATCCCAAAAAACTAATATCCAGAAATACAACCATAAATAGGTCATAAGTCAGAATTTAGTCATAAAAATAGTCATAAGTATTTTCTGCTGTAGGTATCGAGAATCATGTGCATCAAATGCTTATGATAAATGAAGACAACCAACTTTACAAATGAAGTCTTAAAGAAAAAGCTAAATAATCATACAATAAAAACTGTTTACATAGATGATCAAACCAAGTATCAATATTACATTCCGTAATAAGGTGCCCCCGGTTTAAGCATATTTAATTTAACAACAGATGGAGGTAGAACAACCACTCCATTAGCATCAGTCATTTGACTTCTTACATAATAAAGAAAGTTTCCATTTCCCCATGCAAATGATAAGGCTGGCGATTCTAAAAGTATTCCAGAATACAATAGCCCGTTTGATTTATCCGAATTAACATAAACAATTGGTGATGGTAAATCTGTTGCAAGGTACATCTCACCGTCTGCAGCAAAGGTTAGGTCATTAACTATAAAATTTGCACCATAATTTTCGGAGAAATCAAAATAAGTTTCCGGTGTTCCGAGATCACCATTTGCATCAATAGGTAAACGCATTATCGTAGTCCTGGAATTAAGCTGGGCTGCTACATACAAATAAGTTATACCATTATTGATGAAAACTCGCATAGCTGTTACATTGTAATCAAACGGAAACGGGATATAACTTTTATCCTGTTTAATTCTATAAATATTAGCGTTTTTACCAGCTGCCCATAAATTTCCCAATGGATCAAAATCTATTTTCGAAATCTTAAGTGAGCTTGGTGCAAGAGCAACCCAGGAAGAGTTTTTAACACCGCCACCAGCAGGAATTGAAAATATTGCCTGTAAACCTCTAACGCCATATAGAACTCCATTTGTGCCGAACCTCATTGTTGTCCAGTAAGTTTCTCCACCTTTTGTAGAATAAACACTTGAAACACTATCTGGAGTAATTTGAACAACACCAATTGTTGAATTGTAAGAGAAAACGTTTTCCATTTTATCAACAATAACACTGGTTGGTTTATTTGTTATATCTTTTTTATCAGGGTAATAATCTTTAGCAGCCGCTTGAAGAACATAATCATATGTATTACTATATGGCACAGCAGAGTTTATACTAATCTTTATCTTTAATGAACCCCATACATTTGGAGAAACTACAGTCAACTGTGTTGGGGAGGCTGTAAGTATAGTTCCGGGTTTCTTACCAAAATATACCTTAACTGATGATGTATCTGATAAAAAGTTTTTACCAGCAATAGTTATGGTAGTTACTGCCGCTATTGCAGCATTTGGAGGATCTACCGAAGTGATCTCCGGTGTTGCTCCAATAGCGTCTGAAGAGTTGGAATAAAGACTTGGTGATACTTCATCCGAGCAGCCAACAAAATAAATCAATGAGGCAAATGCCAAAAGTATTGTTAATATGAATGTTTTAAATAATTGTTTTTTCATAATTTCTCCACAATTTTTTTCATCTATCTAGTTTTTACATCAATCGTAAATTACTTTAGATAGGATTTCTATTAAGCATATTAATTATCATGGCAACTGATAAAATGAAGATAAAAAATAATGCTCTAATATTTGAATAACCTTAAACAAGTAAATCAACCTTTAGCATATACGTGATATAGTATTTGCGTTTTAGTTTTTAATTACCGAATTATAATACACTTCTGATATGCAGTTTCATCTTTGCGATATTTCAACTCACCTGTAATTGGATCAATAAAGTCTGCAGTAACAGTGAAATGGACAATGTATACACCACTTACAACTACTTGTCCAGAAGAAGTATTTGAGTTCCATCTTTCATCACCGCTGCCGTTTTCGTGCTGGATAGTATTTATCAAATCTCCGTTTTCGGTAAATATCCTTATTGTACAATGTCCCGGTATATTCAGGAACATAATCTTATCGGGTTCACCTGGATATTGTAACAATGATGATCTGATGTTGTAAGGATTTGGAACAATCCTTATATCTGAAAGACTCTCTCCAGCTTGTCTCCTGAGATATGCGGCAATATTCGTTTTAGTAAAGAACCTACTGCTTAATAATTTTCCTGCAGGATTCGGTCCACCTGCTGCGTTATCACTTCCATCACTAAAAGCACAAAGATAATAATAATATGAGAATCCTCTCTTAGCTACTACATCATCATAACTGGCTGTACCTGGAGACAATGAAGCAACTTCGTCAAATGTTGTGTCGGGTGTACCGACAGATCGAAATATTTTATAACCGCCAAAACCAGATTTACCTTCGGAAGGACTTAGATTCCATGAGAGACTAATACGATCGCCACCTGATTTTACATCCAATAATGATGGAGGTTGTGGCGGTTGTGGGATATTGTAATTAAGTTGATAATTCCTTACTGCCCGGCTAAAAGTACTCATAATAGAATCTTTTCCAGTGTAAACCCAGGTATTTTTATAAACGTCCTTTTCAGTTGTTGTTGTTCCATCCGGTAAAGTGAATGGACCTTTATCACTTGAATTATTATAAGCCTGCATCCAGCGTTTACCAATTTGCCAGCAAGTATTGCGGTCCAATCCACTAACGCCTACTGCTAAAACAACTACTACGCTATCCCCAGGATTTATATCCCAAGGACCATAAGAAATCCAAAGTCCAGTGCCACCACCATCATTATGGACCTTCCAGGGATCTGATATTTTTGACATATAAACTTCATCCATGCGTTCGGTAGGATTACCACTGGTATTCCCTTTGTATGGCACACCGCTAAGGAAATTATATAAATCAGCTTGCTGTGGTGCTGTAGATGGAGACATATCGCCGAGGCTTGGATAAGTATCGCCGGCGTGCCAGCCAAGTACAGCCGGCTGATTGATATTATCTGATTTGTCTGAAGTTGTTTTATCTACATGGAGAGTTACAATTCCAGCGAACTGAGGTGAACTTAAGCGGCCTGTTTTTTTAACAATATCGGGCGAACCAATATTGTCATAATTATTTTCAGCTCTTTGTCCTGTCCATTCAAAACCAGCACGCAACCACTGAGGAAGTGGACTTGATTCAGTTAAACTTGAAACTTCATTGGCATGCAAAGGATAATCCTCACCGCGCCTTGTAGCCCAACTATGTTTACCATACTCCTGGTCATAACCCATCTTATCAGCACCTTCGCGGCATACACTATAGCGATTAAGAAATCCGAAACGGAATCCTTTCACCGGGGCATTAAGAACCTTCTTATTTTCCGCACTAACATATCCAGTATTCTTAAATGTATACTCAATTATAAAATAATTATCATGGTATTGCTGACTAAAAGCAAGGACGCGCCTTGTCATAGTAATACCCATCGAAGTATTTACAATGTTTGTTACTATTCTATCCGCAATCTGATTTTCATCTATGCTATCTACATCTGCAATATATGGAGCACTGATATTTACTCCATCTACATAGACTGTTGGATTAGCAAATTTTGCAGTTTGCTTTAGTACCATTGGAAAGACGGTAACTGCTGCATACGCGGTATTGATAGCATTGCAAAAGTTATCCCAATGTTGACCTTTGGAGTCGTTGAAATCCTGGCACCCAATGAATGTGCGTTCTATAACAGCATTATCCTGAAGGAGATAATCTGAAGGCCAGGTCAATCCTTCATAATAAACATTGTTCCATGCTCGTTCAGAGCCAACAGCAGTAAACTTGCTCTGAAGTGATCCTACCCTGATATAACGTGTTTGTGTTTCAGATACCTGAGCAGACAACTGAGGTATAATTGAAAACAAACAAATTCCTGCAACTAAAGTTATTAAGCATTTGTGTACACGAAACATTATGATACTCCATTTAATTATACCAAGAAATAATATCAGAAATTTACCCTGATACCAAGACTAAAATGACGAGGATTAAGAAACGACATTGATTCATCATTAGGCATATTGATATAAGATTTTGTTTCCTTTCTATGGTTGTTCGCTTTAGTAATCTCCGGATCGTTGTTGGGATTAGATTGAAGCGGATCATACGCTACATTACCAGGACGATATTCGCCGATCCGGTCATTTCCATTTTGATCGCCAGTTTCAAATGGGAAACAGAGTGATGTGAGATAATCCTGATAATCGTACGAATCTACAAAACCAGTCGTGTTAAGGAATTTAAAGTTAAATACATTTGAGATGTCCAGATAGAGTTGGAAATTCAATTTAAGAAGGTCGCCAAATCCACGGAAATCTTTTGCCAATCTCATATCGGCTCCAAAATAATCTACCCACTGAACATTGTTTGAAACGCCGGGGATATTATTTGGATTATACGTAGCGTGCGCTCCCGACTGCCAATTTGCAAGAATACTTAAACTCCAGCCACCAAGCGGATTCATGCCAAACATTACTGGACCAAAATCATCTGGTGAATCGAACTCAACGTTAGCTCTGGCATATGGCTGCGGTACTGGTTTAGATTGCTGTGGATTGAGTAATAAGTATGCACGCTGTTTGTTAAGGTCCTGAAAATATTGAGTTATATCAAAGTACCCTGAAGTAACTACATTATAAGTGTAGTTAATAAATCCCTTGAACCATCCTCCAGAAACTTTTGACAGGGTTACTTCAAATCCACGGATATCAGCATAGTTATTACTTGCAGCTTGATAATAATTAACTGATGTATTGATACTTTGATAGAGTATCCAACCGGGTTGATGAGTTACATCTTTATAATATGCGGCAAGATGAAGAAGTACTGTGTTGAATAAATTCTGCTCGTAGCCTAACTCATAAGCTATTGTCTTTTCATAGTTCATGTTAGGATTTCCCATATAGTCCACCTGACCATTAGCTTCTTGTTGAAGAAGGAACCTGTAAGAAGATGATGGTTCGGAAACGAAATGCCCATAATTAAAATACAATTTCGAATCCTCAGTTATTGGATGCGAAATTCCAAGCCGAGGGCTTAAATACATTTCTGATGTTGCCTTTTGCTTAGGCGAATTTTGAGTTATTAATTTACCTGCACCAGCGCTATATAAATTGTTATATGGATCGAGTTCCAAATAATCTGAATTTGGATTAGAATAATCGAATCTTGCACCAATGTTAGCAATGAAACCCTGGAATTCGAGTTTGTCCTGGGCATATACACCAAGTCGGTATGGGAAAATGTGGTATTGCAAATTTCTTGTCCATGTTGACATCGATGGGCTGTACGTGCCTGAACTGATATTCATATCATTATAATAAAACTGAAAGCCTGCCTTAACCTGGTTATATTTATCAAACTGACTTGTAAGATTGAACATTAAAGATGTAGTAGAGTTAACACTTTTATCACGACCAAGATTCATCCAACCACCCATACTCATTACTCCATCAATAGATCCGGTACTGTAACCCCAATAACCGTACGGCGCTTCGTCTACAAAATACCCGGCAATCGGCTCATAAATTTTTGAAGTATCACGGAGTTGACTCTGGAAAGTTTTATATCGATTTTCATTTCGCTGAAATGTTGCGTCATAGAAAGTTGTTGGACTTAACACATGCGTAAGTGATATTCCGATTACATTACGATAGATTGAGCTTGGGCTATATCTATCCGGCATGTATAAAACATTCATCCCATCAGTACTGGATAGAAGATCGGCGACTTCCGCCTGGCTTCTCATTAAATAACCAGTAGGAGTTGTTGTCCATTCATATGGAGATACCGAATGATCTTCTCCATAAATTCCCATAACTAAAAGTTTGATGTCCGGAGTGATATTAGAATTGAATTTCAATTCAAGGTGATTATCGGTATAAGCATCACGGGAAAGAGGAATAACAAACATATCACGTTCAGCAAAGTACGATAAATAGAAACGAAGGTTACCTAATTCCTGCCCAACAAACGGAACCGGACCGCCAAATCCCGCATCAATTGTATAATCAGGTTTGTTTATATCACCGGTGCGACGACGCTGCCACTCCCACAATTTCTTTGCACCCAAAGGTGTAAGATCATTCGCAGGATTATCATCCTGAAGTGTTTTTAACGCAATGGCATTCCATCCCTGAAAAGAAGGATAACTCTCCTTCGTATACTGATCCCATGCCCCGTTATTAGTGCCGGTCCAGCAAACTGTAGGATCAGTATAAGGACGGTTATAATATGAGTTCACATTGTACGGAGATATACCAAAATGCTTCTGTTGCGGTGAAGCGTAACTTACATTTATAGTTGCGGAATAACGATCCCGATCACCATCTTTTGTAATAACATTAACAATACCAGATCTTACATTGCCATATTCAGCATTAAATCCGCCAGTTTGTATCTGGATATTCTTTGCTGAAGCCAGACTAAGTGCGGAATATGGAATATTCGATCGTTCATCATTAAGACTGAAACCATCAACCAAATAGATTGTTTGGTTTGCACCTCCACCACGAACTAAGATACCGCTGCTTCCCTGCTGAATTCCAGCTTGTAATTTTAGAACTTCAGTAATAGTATGAACAGGCAATGTTTCGATATCTTCTGTTTTGATATTAAGTACACTGTTTGCCACGTCTTTTACAACCACTGGTTGGTGTGCAGAAACAACAACTTCACCCACTGTAAGAGTTGTTGTATGCAAATCAGCATTAACCACACTAGTCAAATCTATCTCAACTACAACACCCTTGATAGTAACCTTTTCATAACTTACCATACTGAATCTGATGTTGTAAGTACCAGGAGGAACATTTAAAATTGCATATGAGCCATCTGCATTCGTAGCCGCACCCATGGAAGTTCCTTCAACTATAATATTAACACCCATAAGTGGTTGTCCGGTTTCTGCATCGGTTGCTTTCCCAGCAATCTTTCCAGTTGTTCCTGCTGCAATGGGAACGGAGAAACCTAAAGATAATGTTATAAGCAAAACGTATACAAATTTCATTTTTAATCTCCTCTGATATATATAGTACTCAGAAAAACTTTTAGTCTCTCTTAATGGAAACATTATTATAGTGCGAAACTAAATGAGAATCTTTGTACATTATTTAAAACCTTGTGTGATATATAGGAATAGTCAAAAGCGAAACCGAATTTATGTACACCAAAACCTAATGTTAAACCATAATCATCCTGTTTAGTAACATAACCTGCACGAAGTGCTAAAGTATTCATAAAAACATACTCACCACCGATATTTAGATACTCAGAATATGAACGCGGATGGACTGCATCAATTGATAAAATAAAAGAATTATATTCGGACATAGTCGGGATAAAATCCATAAGATTCATTGATATCCCGAATCTGAATGTTAAGGGTAGTTGGAAACTCTCACGCTCATATGCAATCTCCCTGGAAAAATTGCTAATAGACATTCCGAAAGCTAGACTTTTGAATCCGGTTCTGTAAATCGTTCCAAAATCAAATGCAAGAACATTCAGGGAATACTTCTTCACTTCGTAAGTAGTATCCGTTGTTAACACTGAATCTATTATCACCTGGTTATAAACCGGAACCTGACTTGAACCGAGATTTTGATATGCATATTTTACTCTTCCACCAACAGCAAACTCCTCTGAAAGCCTTTTTCCATATACGAGTTTTATAGCATATGCGTATGGTTCAGGATAGCCAGCCAAATCAACAAAGCCCTGTTCATTACTGGCAACACTGGTAAATTTGAATTCACCGTAATTCACCCTTGTAAAATCAAGACCAAGCACTCCGTATTCTCCTTTGAATGGAGCAAATGCAAGAGAACCAGAAAAATATTTTATATCCGCAATCCACTTCATCTGACTCACACCGGCTTGTACCAAGGAAGTCATTTCAGATATCCCAGCCGGGTTAAAAAACAATGAAGTAGCAGTTCCGCCAACAGTAGTAACTGCCTCACCCATAGCTGTTGCTCTGGCATCTGTGCTTACACTAAGGAAACCAAATCCAGTTTGAGCTAATTTTACCTGAGAATATAAAGATGACATAAAAATAAACTGTGCTATAATTGATAGCAGAAGCGCAGGTAGAAATCGCCTCGAAATGAAGTTAGTAGTATTAATTTTCATAATATGCGATACTCCTTTGTTGGGATGCTAAAAAACTGAAGGTATAACAAGTGAGGAAATCATTTTGATAAGATCCTGAATGATTTGCCTTTGCTGATATATGATCTGTAAACACAATTAATCTTTTATTTATTGAATTGTATTATTATCAAACCTACTTAAACCAAAAGTTTAGAAGGGAAAAAACAAGAAAACAACTTTAATCAAAATACTTTACGAATTTTCTTTGGAAAATATTAAAGATAGAAATCAATATTTCCCTTTTTCGGTTGCAATATTAATCATTAAATACTCAAATGTCAATCAAATTATTTTATTGATATACGCGCGCATTGCGCCATAAAAATTGATACTCAATTTACAAGCATTAATTTCTGCTCTTTTCATTATATTTCAGTCAGCAAAAATTTTTTAATGCAAGATTAAACCAAGACGGTATTTATTGCGTCAAATTAACAAAAAAACTTAGGGTAATAAATATGAGTAAACGAGAAGTTGTATTTTTTTCAATACTAATTTCATTTGTTTTAATATCTGTTTCACCAGCTTTCAATCTATTATCGAATGAAAAAATTTATAACGATACTAATTACACTTCGGTTTCTACACAGCAACGACAGTTAGCTAACGACCATATTACAGGTTCAAGGAATAACCTGATTACAGAAACCGTAAAGAAAGTAAGTCCTGCTGTTGTTGGAATTAATGTTACTGAAACCAGAACATACAGGGATCCCTGGGCAAATGATCCTTTCTGGCGCCAGTTTTTTGGAGATCAAACCTACAACCAACAAATTAAAATGCTTGGATCTGGAACAATCATTTCTCCAGACGGTTATATTTTAACGAATGATCATGTTGCGGGAAATGCAGATAAAATTGTGGTAACGCTTACTAATGGAAATCATTTTAATGCTAAAGTTGTTGGAAACGATCCTGTTTCGGATATTTGTCTTCTTAAAATTGATGGTGAAAATCTTCCATCAATTAAAATGGGCAATTCTGAGGATGTAATGACTGGTGAATGGGTTATTGCCTTGGGAAATCCTTTTGGTTTATTCGAAATTAATGATCAGCCTACTGTTACCGTCGGGGTAATTAGTGCAAAAGGAATGAATCTGGACCCTGTAGATAATCGTTATTACCTTGGAATGCTTCAAACCGATGCTTCTATTAATAGTGGAAATAGCGGTGGACCCTTGGTAAATAGTGTGGGAGAATTAATAGGAATGAATACTTTGATTTATACCGGCGGTGGTGCAGGCAGCATCGGATTAGGATTTGCAATTCCAATTGATAAAATAAAAAAAATTATCGAAGACATAAAAAAACACGGTACTATTGACAGAAATTTCTGGATTGGAATGAGTGCCCAGACAATAGATGAAGGAATTGCTAAATACTATAAACTTGCAAGTACCCGCGGAGTAATTGTAACAAATGTAGAAAAAAATTCCCCCGCATTTAAAGCAGGAATTGAAGTTGGTGACATAATTTCTGAAATAGACAATTACAAAGTAAATAATTATCAATCTCTGATAGGAGTATTTCAGGAGTTTCGTACTGGTGAGTCTATCAATTTAAAAATTATGAGAGATAATAATCCTTTAACTAAAAAGATGACCCTGGAAAGAAAATATGATTGAAAGATACACACTTCCCGAAATGGGAAAAATCTGGCAAGACGAATTCAAATATAAAACCTGGCTCCGTATTGAAATTCTTGCTTGCGAAGCTCGCGCATTGTTTGGTGAAATTCCTGCTGAAGATTTAGATGTAATAAAATTAAAAGCAAATTTTGATGTGAAAAAAATTCTGGAGATTGAAGAAACAACCAAACACGATGTAATTGCGTTTCTTACCAATGTTGCTGAATATGTTGGACCAGAATCACGGCACATTCATTATGGAATGACCAGTTCCGATATTCTTGACACTTCCCTTTCCTGCCAGATGAAAGAAGCTGGTGAAATAATAATGCAAAAACTTGTTTCCTTAAAAAATATTTTAAAGAAACGCGCGCTCGAGCATAAATATACTCTTTGCATTGGAAGAACGCATGGAATCCACGCTGAGCCAACAACCATGGGACTTAAGTTTGCATTGTGGTTTGAAGAAACAAAAAGAAATATCAAGCGGTTAGAAAATGCTATTGAAGTAATAAGTGTCGGGCAGATTTCCGGAGCAGTCGGTACCTTCGAACATCTTTCCCCCAAAGTTGAAGAGTATGTTTGCGATAAAATGGGGTTAAAACCAGCCTTGGTTTCTACTCAGATTATCCAAAGGGATAGGCATGCCGAATTTTTATCTACCTTAGCAATAATTGGAACGACTCTGGAAAAAATAGCAATTGAAATACGGCATCTACAACGGACAGAAGTTTTGGAAGCAGAAGAATATTTTTCTAAAGGACAAAAAGGTTCTTCGGCAATGCCGCATAAACGAAATCCAATTACCTGCGAAAGGATTGCTGGTTTGGCGCGTGTTCTAAGAAGCAATTCAATGGCGGCGATGGAAAACGTTGCACTTTGGCACGAACGGGATATTTCGCATTCTTCTGTTGAAAGAATTATTGTCCCTGATAGTTGTATACTGCTCGATTATATGTTGAACCTTTCCAATAAACTAATTGATAATCTGTTGATCTATCCAGAAAATATGACTAAGAATTTAAATCTTACACGGGGATTGATCTATTCCCAAACAGTTCTTCTTAAACTTGTAAGCAACGGAGCATCCCGCGAAGATGCTTATAAGATGGTTCAAGTCCCAGCAATGGAAGTTTGGGCTAATCAAAACAAAACCTTAAAAGATGAATTGCTTAACTCATCTGAAGTAATGAAATTACTTTCTGTAAATGAATTAGAGGAAATTTTTAATTCGAAAAAAATATTGAAGAATATTGATTACATTTTTGCCCGTTCTGTAGAAACAGAATAAATAAAAGTTTTTTATCTGGAATTATTAACAGGCAAGTTTTGTTTTAAAGTTTGAATAAAAGGATTACGAAAAATGAAAAACCTATTCAAACCTTTAATTGCATTAGTTTTAAGCATGATTGCTCTTGCTTGTGGTGGTAATGCAGATAATTTAAGAAATGGTGAATTGGCTCCGGATTTTACTCTTCAGGATGCGCTTGGTAACAGCTATACACTTTCTACTTTCCGGGGTAAATCACCTGTTGTAGTTTATTTCTATCCGATGGCTGGAACTTCGGGCTGTACAAAAGAAGCTTGTAGTTTTCGCGATAATTGGAGTAAGTTCAAAGAAAATAATATTGTAGTATTTGGAATAAGCGTCGACTCTAAAGAAAAAATTAAAAAATTTATTGATGAAAACTCACTTAACTTTCCTCTACTTTCCGATAATGACAAAACCGTATGTAAGGAATATGGGGTTCTTAATAGTTTAGGTGTTGCAAGCAGAATTACATTTATTATCGACAAATTTGGTAACATCAACACAATTATAAGAGATGTAGATGTTTCTACTCATTCCGAGCAAGTATTTAATCTTACCACCAAGTTACTTTAGAATTAGGGAAGAGAATTAATAAAACAGAATACAAAAACTGGTAAAATAGAATACATCTTTAATCATCTTGCAACAAGTATTATGAATCTATTATTGAACATCTCACATATAGAATAAATCTCAAAAAATAATATTCCCATAGAAATCTTTCTATTTTTTTAATCCATCTTTTGTACTAAATTTACTTCGAAACAATAACAAAAGATATTGAAGATGAAATCAAAGAACACGATTTCAATAATTGATGATGCATCATTAATACTAAACTCAAAGGCAACAATTGATTCCCTTTTCGATCAGGAAAACACATTTAAAAAACTTATCGAATTCTATCCGGACATTCTGATTGTACAAAAGGAAGGAATGATTGTATATATTAATCCTGCAGGGGCAAAATTACTTGGTGGGGATCCGGAAAATTTTATTGGACAATTTTTTATAGATTTTGTACATCCTGATTTCAAAGAAGAAGTTAAATTGCGCTATAATAAATTTTTATCAAACAGAAATCAAAATAGACTGTTTGAAAAAAAATTACTACGTCTTGATAACACTGCAATTTTTGTAGAGACGGCTTCCAGGCAAATTAAATTACTTGGAGAAAAAGTAATCTTGGTTGTTGCAAGAGATATTTCTAATAGAAAAATTATCGAACAACATTTAAAAGAAAGTGAAGAAAGATTTCGAACATTATCAGAAAACTCCTACGATTTGATTTGTGAAATAAATGCGAATTCTAAGTTTATTTATCTAAGTCCAAATCTAAAAGAAATCCTGGGATATGATCCAAGCGAACTCTTACAAAAAAGTATTTTCAGTTATATTCATCCCCATGATTGGCCGGGTGTGCTTGATGAATTAAAGAAAGGTTATGGAAGTGTTATACTCCGATATATGCATAAGAACGGTGAGTG
This sequence comes from Ignavibacteriales bacterium, assembly GCA_026390815.1. NCBI lineage: Bacteria > Pseudomonadati > Ignavibacteriota > Ignavibacteria > Ignavibacteriales > Ignavibacteriales bacterium. Next base: position 28,550 of record JAPLFH010000013.1, read on the forward strand.
GCGCTGGTTTGAAAGTGCAGGAAGAAAATATACCACGGTTAAAGGAGAAGTAAGAGGGGTAATTGTTTCAAGAGATATTACTGAACGAAAATTGCTTGAACAAAAATTAATACAAACAGAAAAATTGATGGCAATTGGTGAGATGTCTGCGATGATTGCGCATGAATTCAGGAATGCGTTAACATCGGTAAAAATGATTCTTCAATTAACAATCGAATCTGAAAATTTAACTTCGACAGAAAAAAAATCTTTTGATGTTGCAATTAATTCAATTTTTCATATGGAGTCAGTAGTTCAGCAATTGCTGCATTTTTCACTTCCCACTTCAACTGAAATGAAACTTGAAAACTTGAATTCAGTTTTAAATGATTGTCTTCCATTTATTAAAATGCAGGCTAATAAAAAGAATATTAAAGTCATCAAAAAGTTTGATGCATCCATTCCTTTAGTGCTAATAAATAATGGCACTATGAAGGAATCCATAATTAACTTACTACTTAATGCCACTCAATCATTTGATAATTTCTCTTCAAGAATTTCGAGAAAAATAAGTATTACTTCTAAAAGGATTTTTTTGGATGAAACTATTAGAGATATTGACTATACCTTCAAATTTGAAAAATCTTTAATGAAACATGAAAGTAATACCGACATTGAGATTGTTATGGAAAAAGGAAATGAATGTGCATTGATTGAAATTAAAGATAATGGTTGTGGGATTGAAAAATATTATCTTTCAAGAATATTTGAACCATTTTTTACAACTAAGGAAAAAGGATCTGGATTAGGACTTTCAATTGTTAAAAGAACCATAAACGGTAATAATGGTATAATTAAAGTTGAAACCCGTAAATTGAAAGGAACTACTTTTAAAATTTATCTTCCGATATTGCGTCGAGGAAAATGAGAAATAAAGCAACAATATTAATCGCTGATGATGATGAAAAAATTTTATATGCTTTCAGAGAATTGCTTAAGAAAGATGGACACAAAAGTTTAACAGCAAAAAATGGAGTGGAAGTACTTGAAAAGTTTTATGCAAAAAAACCAGATGTTATTTTTCTTGATATTAAAATGCCATTAACTGATGGTCTGGAAATTCTTACAGAAATTAAAAAGGATAATCCCCATGTTCCAGTAATTGTTATTACTGGTTTCGGTACAATGCAAACTGCTGTAAAAGCAATACAGTTGGGCGCTTTCGATTACTTAACTAAACCTCTCGATTTATCAAAAGTTAGGGATACCATCCGGAAAGCTTTATTTACTTTAAAAGAATACAAATCAGTTTTTGTGGATCAGACAATTTACAATGCTGACATTGTTGAAAAGTACGATCTGATTGGCAATAGTATTCGAATGCAGGAAGTTTTTAAGTTGATTGGCTCCATTTCTACTACAACAAACACAACACCTGTTTTAATTGTTGGAGAAAGTGGAACCGGGAAGGAATTAGTTGCCAGGGCTATTCATAATAATAGTGCCAATTCCACAGAACCATTTATAGCTATAAATTGTACAGCATTTCCGGAAACTTTATTGGAATCGGAATTATTAGGATTTGAAAAAGGATCATTTACCGGGGCTTCTGACCGTAAATACGGAAAATTTGAATTGGCAGGAAGCGGAACAATTTTTCTTGATGAAATTGGAACACTCTCACTTAACTTGCAGCAAAAACTTTTAAGAATAATACAATCCCGCGAGTTTGAAAGAATTGGCGGCAACCTTGTGTTACCAATAAAAGCACGATTTATTGCGGCTACTAATATTGATATTGTAAATGAAGTTAGAAATGGCAGATTTAGGGAGGACTTATTCTATCGGCTTAATGTTGCCTCTGTTTATTTAACTCCACTTCGCCATAGAAAGGAAGATATACTGCAATTAGCAAACTATTTCCTTGCAAAATATAATTATAGTTTAAATAAATCCATTAGAGGATTTTCTGATGAAACAATCAGAGTGCTTTCAGAGTATCCTTTCCCAGGGAATGTTAGAGAACTTGAGAATATTATAGAAAGAGCCGTTATGCTTTCTAAGGGGGACGTAATCCTTGCTGATTCGCTTAAGGAATATTTATACCCTGTAAATAAATCCAAGGATTCTATTCCAATTACTGATGAGAACTTTTCGGAATCCAGAACTTATGTTCTGGAATTATTTGAGATAGAATTCTTAAACAATCTTTTATCAAAGTATCGTGGCAATGTTTCACTTTCAGCAAAAGCATCCAAAATGACAAGACAGAACTTTCAACGATTGATGAAAAAACATAACATTACTTCTAAAACTTTTAAGCAATAAATTTCTACTTTGTCACTTTTCGCTTGACAAAATGTAAACCGAATTATTGCACTTTAAATATTCCAAAAACCAGAAACCTTTCTTTCGGTTATTTTTATAATAATAACTCGTGGCATAATTTTGCATAGTATAAAGTAAAAATAGAAAGGTTATAAAATGGCAGACCGCAATAATATTCAAGAAGAAATTCTTCCCGTTGAATTATCTGAAATTGAAATTTTAAATGAAAAACCAACAGTTTTAGTTATTGATGACGATACAAAAATTCTTGAGGCTTTCAGAATGCTTATGGAATCTGAAAATTGTAATATGATTGCGGCTACCGATGTAATAGAAGCTTTAAAAAAAATCGATGGTAAACACATTGATTTAATCATCACTGATTTTATGCTTAAAACAAAATCAAGTGTTGAGATTTTTTCTTTAGTAAAGAAAACGCACCCAAAAGTTCCGATAGTTGTTATGACTGGATACCCGGAATTAATAAGTGAAAAAGATGTACATATGTTTGGAGGGAATTTTTTCTTAACCAAACCCCTGGAACTTGGAAAACTTAGAAAAGTAATCAGAAATTACTGTAGTCCATTAAAAATTGGTCGGTAGTTAAAAATTTGAAATAAATTCTCGACTATTAATTGTGAATCTGATCCTTTTAAATTGCTCCATTTTAAGGAGGTATATTATGGAAAAAGATATTGAGCACAAATTAGAAATGATAAAAGCAGTTCAATTTACACTGTTAACCAATAGTGATATCACATCTTCTAACTCAAAACTTATTGAAACTGTGAACACTTTAAATGATTACATTCAGAAATTGGGGAGTGTCAATAAGGTTCAACAATCAAATAAAAGCTTTGATAATTCAGAAGGATATACAATTGAAGAACAGTTTTCCAGGATATTTCTTAGGATTGTTTATGCTCTAAATAGCTTTGCATCGATGGTTGAAAATGTTGAATTAATGACAGAAACTTCAACATTAAAATATCATTTAAATAAAATTAAAGGGGATGATCTGCTTGAAAAAGGTAAACTGATGCTTAACTATGCAATAAGTAATTTCCCTTCCCTGGAACATTTTGGAATTACTGAAAGACTGCTTACAGATTTTGAATCTACATTAAGAAATTTCAGCGAATCTTTATCAGGTGATATTAGTTCTTTTAATCCGGAATTGGAAGATGAAAACGAAGATTTTAATATTGATGAAGTAATAGATTTTATTGAAAATACTGTAGATAATCAAGTTAAATCAATCAGAGGCACTTTTCCTAAATTCTATAATGAATATCAAACTTCCAGGATGAATAACAAATTAGCGAGTCAATTGAAGAATGCTGAGCAGTCTTCGTTTAAATATTATTATTAACTTAACACAAAGTTTTTCTAAACATAATTCAGTAATTAAAAAAAGGTCAGAATTAATTCTGACCTTTTTATTTTAATTTGTAATAAGATGTAAATTATATATCGAACTTAATTCCTTGTGCAAGAGGTAAATCAGTTCCATAATTAATCGTGTTTGTTTGCCGGCGCATATAAGCCTTCCAGGCATCAGAACCAGATTCTCGACCACCTCCAGTTTCTTTTTCGCCACCAAATGCACCACCAATTTCTGCACCGGATGTACCAATATTTACATTAGCTATTCCGCAATCAGAACCTTCACAGGATAAATATTTTTCTGCTTCTCTTAAATTAAGTGTAAAAATTGCGGAAGATAATCCCTGAACAACATTATTCTGAATTTCAATAGCTTTAGTAACATCTCCCTTGTATTTTATTAAATAAAGGATTGGAGCAAAAGTTTCTTCCTGTACGATTGCAAAATGGTTTTCTGCTTCCACAATTGCAGGTTTAACATAACAGCCGGAACCATATCCTTCACCATTAATTATTTCACCACCACAAACAATATTTCCACCTTGTTTTTTTGCCATTTCAAGTGCAGTGGAAAACATAGATACAGCTTCCTTGTCAATCAATGGTCCAACGTGATTCTTTTCATCAAGCGGGGTTCCGATTTTCAATCCACCATATGCTTTAACTAAAGATTCTTTTACTTTTTCATAAATAGATTCATGAACAATCAATCTTCTTGTTGTTGTGCATCGTTGTCCTGCAGTACCAACTGCACCAAAAACAATTGCAGGTATAGCCATCTTCAAATCAGTAAATTCAGTTAAGATAATTGCGTTGTTACCACCCAATTCCATAATAGTTTTTCCAAATCGTCTTGCAACAACTTCGTTTGCGTGTCTGCCAACAGAGGTTGAACCTGTTAGAGAAACTAACGGAATTCTTTTATCAGAAAGCATTCTCTCACCAACTGTAGAACCTTTTCCAATCACAAGATTGAAAACTCCTTCAGGCAAATTATTTTCTTTAAGCACTTCCGCAATAATTTTTTGTGTAGCAATTGCTGTTAAAGGAGTTTTAGATGAAGGTTTCCATAAACTTACATCTCCGCAAACCGCAGCAAGCATTGCATTCCAAGCCCACACTGCAACTGGAAAATTAAAAGCAGAGATAATCAATACAACACCAAGTGGATGATACTGATCATACATTCTATGGTTGGGTCGTTCGGAATGCATTGTAAATCCATAAAGCTGCCGAGATTGCCCGACTGCAAAATCGCAAATATCAATCATCTCCTGAACTTCCCCTAAACCTTCCTGAAGTGACTTTCCCATTTCATAAGAAACAAGCTGTCCGAGTGGATTTTTATACTGACGAAGTCTATCGCCAATCTGTCTTACAATTTCTCCGCGTTTAGGGGCAGGAAATTTCCGCCAGACTTTAAATGCTTCTTCAGCTTTTGTCATAATTACTTCATAATCTGCTTCAGATGCCTGAAAAACTGAAGAAATAAACTCTCCGTTTGCAGGAGAATAAATTTTTAATTCTTTTTCAGTCTTCGATTCATTCCATAATTGACCGCTTGATGAACCATAATTTTTATCTTCAATTCCTAAGACTTTAAGGAAATCGAGATTGAGTTCTAATTCTTTTGCTGCCATAAGGATTCCTTCAATTTTATTAAAAAACCATTTTTATTTTAGTTTTATCAAATACTGTTTAAAAAAATTGCTTTAATTTTTGGTCATCAAGTTAAGTTTTTCTTCAATTACAAACAAATGCAATTGAAAGTGCCAAATAAAATTTCTAATTTAACAGTAGAAATAAAACAGCCACTTATGAAAATGTGCCATACAAGATTTATAAATTTCTACAATACTACAGGTTTCAAATCCCTTAGAAGCTATTTCATCTCCAATTGGGAAAATGTATTCTAATCTAACATTATTTTTCCTTATACAATTCTAAAAGTAATATCGATTTTATAAATAATTGATTTTTAAACTTTCTAAACCAGAAGAGAATTATGGTAATAGGTATTAGAAGAGAAGACAAAAATGAGTGGGAAAGAAGAGTTCCACTTGTTCCCAAGGATTTAAAAGAATTAAAAGAAAAGTATGGTATTGAAACAGTTGTTCAATCATCTCCAATTAGGTTTTTTAACGATGACGATTTCAAAAATGAAGGAATTTCAATAGATGAAGATATAAGTATTGCTGACACAGTATTTTCGGTTAAAGAAATACCACTTCATTATTTTCAGAAAGGCAAAACGTACGTTTTCTTTGCTCATGTAATTAAAGGACAGCAGTATAATATGCCAATGTTGAGAAGAATGATGGATTTGGAATGCAGCCTTATTGATTATGAAAGAATAGTAAATGAAAAGAACCAAAGATTAATTTTCTTTGGAAAATACGCTGGTAATGCCGGAATGATTGAAACACTTCACCTTCTTGGTCAAAAACTAAAACTTGAAGGATATAAAACTCCATTTGAAAATATTAAGCAGCCTTATCAATATGCTTCTCTTGAAGAAGCTAAAGAAGATTTGAGGAAGATTAGTGAAATAATAAAATCAGAAGGTTTACCCTCAAAAATAACTCCAATCATTATTGGATTTGCCGGGTATGGCAATGTTTCTAAGGGTGCACAGGAAATTTTTGATATTCTTCCTAATAAAATTATTCCTGCAGATATGCTAACAAGATTGCACGATAGTCTTACACTTGATTCTTCGAATCTTTATAAAGTTGTTTTTAAAGAAGAAGATATGGTGGAACGAAAAGATAAGCAGCCATTTGAAAGACAAGAATATTTTGAGTATCCAGAACGGTTCGAATCAATTTTTGAAAAATATATTCCATTCTTAAGTGTTCTTATTAACTGTATTTTCTGGACAGAAAAATATCCTAAATTTGTAACTAAAAGTTTTCTGCAGAATGATTACGTAAAACAATCCAGACAAAAGCTAAAAATAATTGGTGATATTAGCTGCGATATAAACGGCTCGATAGAAATTACTTACAAAGCTACTAAACCCGATAATCCAGCTTTCACTTATAATTTTAAAGATGATTCATTCAAAGACGGAGTGCATAACAAAGGTGGAATTACTGTTATGGCAGTAGATAATTTACCCTGCGAATTTCCGGGTGAAGCTTCAATTGCATTCTCATCGGTTCTAAAAGAATTTGCCCATCAAATTGCCAAAGCAGATTTTCATAATGATTTTGATGAATTAGAATTACCTGAACCAATCAAAAGAGCATTGGTTCTTCATAAAGGAAAATTAACCAAAGATTATCAGTATTTAAGTTCATTCTTAAATAAGGAGGAAAAATGAAAAAGGTACTTGTACTCGGTGCTGGCTTGGTTAGCAAACCAGGTGTTCAGTATTTATTAAAACAAAAAGATATTGAAGTTACTGTGGCTTCCAGAACTGTTAGTAAAGCAGAAAAATTAATAAAAGGATTTCCAAACGGAAAAGCTGTTGAAGTAAATGTGGAAAACCAAGATGACTTAGCAAAGGTAGTTAAAGACTGTGACATAGCTATAAGTCTGTTACCATGGATTCATCATTTAAAAGTTGCTGACTTTTGTATTGAATACGGTAAACATATGGTAACTACTTCCTATGTAAGCGAAGGAATGAAAAAGTTGGATGAACCGGCTAAACAAAAAGGATTATTGTTCTTAAACGAACTTGGCGTTGATCCAGGAATTGATCATATGTCGGCAATGAAAATTATTGATGAAGTATATGCTGAAGGTGGAAAAGTGCTCCACTTCTATTCATATTGTGGTGGTTTGCCCGCACCGGAGAATAATGATAATCCATTTGGTTATAAATTTTCCTGGAGTCCAAGAGGTGTGGTTCTTGCTTCCCGCAACTCATCTAAGTTTTTGGAGAATGGTGAAATTGTTAATATCGAAGGGAAAAATTTATTTCTGAACTTTAAGGTTGAAGAGATTGAAGGACTTGGAAAATTTGAAGTTTATCCAAATAGAGATTCTACCCCATACAAAGAAATCTATGGTTTGAAAGATGCACTTACTGTTAAACGAGGTACTTACAGAAACATTGGATGGTGCGAAACATTTAAGAAGATTGTGGATTTAGATTTAGTAGATGAAACTCCACGCGAGGAATTAAAAGATGTAACCTTCAAACAAATGATGGCTAAAATTGTTGGCTGTAAAGAAACAGATGATGTAAAAGCTAAGGTGGCAGAAAAAATTAATTTGCCTGTTGATCATCATGTTCTTGGCAGGCTGGAATGGCTTGGTTTATTCTCTGATGATAAAGTTTCTAAAATAAATAACAGGTTAGATATACTCAGTGATCGACTCCAGGAAAAACTTGTTTTTAAGGAAGGTGAGAAAGATTTGTTAATTCTGCGTCATCGTTTTATTGTTGAAAACAAAGATAAAACAAAAGATATGATCACTTCCACATTAATTGATTTCGGAATTCCTTTCGGTGATTCATCTATGGCAAGAACAGTTAGCTTGCCAATGGCTATTGGAACAAAGCTTCTTGCGGAAGGCAAAATTAAAGCAAGTGGAGTTCATATTCCTAATACTAAAGATCTGTACGAACCAATCCTGACTGAATTGGAAACATTGAACATTAAAATGGATGAAAAACGGTGGAGAATCTAACAATTTCGGATTGCTGATTTTTGATCATGGAATTTAAAAAGTATTGTAATTCATAATTCATTTTTTTTATATTTGAATTGTCTTTTTTCACAAATTAAACTACTTGCTTGATGCGGCTCCACAGTGGAGCCGTCATCATTTTAAAACAGCCTACCCCTTAATCCCCTTCCTAAGGAAGGGGAAAGGAAATCTCAATCAACAAATTTGGAAACAGAGATATTTTATTTTTTTATTCGTTGATATTAAAGAGTTTTTATAAGTTTAGGATATAAATTGTTTTTAATTCAATTTAAGAATTGCATATGTCAAGAAACAAAGATTTAGAATTAGTTGGATCAAAGTCCCCCTCTTTGGGAGGGGGATTTAGGGGGAGGCTATTTATCGTCAGCACTCCGATTGGTAATTTAAAAGATATAACACTCCGCGCGTTGGAAGTTCTACGAGATGTAGATTTTGTTATTTGCGAAGATACAAGAGTAACCGGAGTATTGCTTAACCATTATGAAATTAAAAAAGAATTGATCTCATTCAATGCTCACAGCGAATCTTCTAAAATAAATTTTGTGTTGGAACGAATAAGAAATGGAAAATCCTGCGCATTGGTTTCTGATGCTGGTACACCTGGGATCTCTGATCCAGGAGTACGATTGGTTAATGCTGCAATTAAGGAAGAAATACCGGTTGAACCAATTCCCGGAGTTTCTGCTGTTATTACTGCTTTAAGCATTGCCGGACTTCCAACGGATTCATTCATCTTCGAAGGATTTATTCCCCAGAAAAAAGGAAGGCAGAAAATATTAAAGCAGCTTGCTGAGGAAGATAGAACAATTGTTTTGTACGAATCAACTTACAGGATTGAAAAGCTCCTGAATGAATTAAACGAATTTATGCCTGAGAGATTTGTTGTTGTTGCACGAGAACTTACTAAAAAATTTGAAGAAGTCTGGCGGGGTGATGCAGCCCAATTGGTTGAAGAAGTAAAATCAAAAACAATAAAAGGCGAGTTTGTGGTTATTATCGCTCCGAAAAATTGGAAAGAACAGATTGTTTAATTAAAACCGGAAAGAGAAATGAAATCGAATCATTTTTATTATTTTATTTCTCTTTCCGGTTATATCAAAAAAAAAAAACTACTTAACTAAGGACATCTTTTTAATTTCCACTAAGCCATTCAATTCAAGTTTATAAAAATAAATCCCGCTATTTAAATTACTTGCGTCGAACGTAGCTATATAATTTCCACGATTTTTATATTCGTTAACTAACATTCCAACTTCTTCTCCTAATGCATCAAAGACAACCAGTTTAACATTGCCGGGATTGTTTACTGTAAATTTTATATTTGTAGTCGGATTAAATGGATTAGGATAATTTTGACTAACCAGATAATTGTCAGGTGATTTATCTATACTACTTTCCTGAACATCAAGAGGAACTTCTCCACCTTTTGCTGGAATTACTTCCAATGCAGATATTTTCCCTCTATTTTTTGTTGGTTTAAAACGTATTGTAAGAGTATCATCCAAGACAGTTACATCAAATTTTTTTACTATTGCAGTTGCTGGACCTACTTCTGCAAGAATGTCAAAGTCATTTAATTTTATATCTCCTTCAATTTCCACACTGAACACTCTGTCACCTATTTTTCCTGGTTGGCCACCCGGGCAATCCCAGTAGATTTCCGCAAAATGCATTGCCACAGTATAATCTCCGTTCTTTACCGGAATATTATAACTAAATAAACCTAGATCATTATCTGCAGCGCGTTCAGTAAAATACAGTTCATCATACTTTGTATTTTTAATATCCCAAATACTTGGATTACTATATTTATAAGTGCCTGTGTAATATTTATCAGCTTCAAATACAATTCCGGAGTACTCTACTCTTGGTCCTCCACAATTAATTCTTATTGATGGTTGAATTTGACCATAATTTATTGAAGTTGCACCAAAATATATAATTGCAAATACTATAATCAACTTAAAAATAGTTTCTATTAATTTAATTGAAATCATTTTATCACCCTCTTGTTTTGTTTGATCATCGCACTTAATTATGCTTCCTAATAAAAGATAACAAGTCCTGGATAAAGGTCAAGAAGTTATTAATATTTGTGCGAAGAATCACCGGAGTCAAAATTCAATTAAAATTGAATGGAATATGTTTGATGATTAGAAGGTTAATTTTTTCCGAACATAAACAATAATGGTTGCCAAAGGATTTTTGCCCAAGCAGATTCATTATGATCTGCAGTTTTATCAACAAGAATTTCAAAATCCTCATTTTGCCGGTAACCTTTTTGTTTTAACAGTTCGATGGTTTCATCTAAACCGGGCTGGATTATTTTCTCAATATTAATTCCCCCATTATAGAAAAATATTTTTATTGGTTTAGATTCGCCATTATAATCTCTTACTTTAGGCAAATAATCAAAATGATAAACTTTAACTGCTGGTGATAAACAACCAGCCATTGAAAAAACATTAGAATATTCCCACACAAGCATAAAGGAAATCAATCCACCCATAGAACTTCCCATTGTAGCCGTATTTTTTCTGTCCTTTAATGTGCGATAGTTTTCATCAATGAATGGCTTTAATTTTTCAACAATAAATTTCATATAAGCGTAACCGGAATCAGTGTAAGAATATTCCGCAGTTCGATTTGGTGTATTATAAATTCCAACAATAATAATCTCTTTCATCTTTCCTTTCTTTATCAGGCTATCAGCCGTTTCATCAACTTGCCAATCAACTCCGAACGTAGAAGTCAATGGATCGACAATATTTTGTCCATCATGTATATACAAAACTGGATAACGTTTTGATTTTTCTTTATCATAACTTGGTGGAAGCCAAACAATAATATCTCTTGGATTAATTCCCTCACCTTCCATATTCCGATGATATTTTACAATACCGGTAATCTGCCCTTGGAAATGATTTTTTACACTTCCCCATTTTGCAATTTTATAAGTTATAACTGTATCATTTGTTACTGTCAAAGAATTATTACGCGGAACTGAATTATCAGACTTGAGAGCTTCCTGCCCCCAGGATCCTAATGTAAATTTATAAAGAAGATCTTTATTGATATCAAATGAAAATTCTTTTTTCCAACTGGCATCAGCCTGTTTTTCCAGGCTGATTAAGCCAGGATTCCATCCACCGAATTGAGGATCATTCCCAGTTATAAAAACTTGGTCAGTTACTAATAGAGAATCGGTAATTACAATAACAGTAATTTTTTTTATTTCTTTTTCCTGAGCGTTAACAAAACCATTAAGTATTAGTAATGCAATCAATAAAAAATATTTCACAAGCAAATCCTAATAAATGTATTATTCAAACTGTTTTCTGAATTCTGCAAATTGATCTTTCAGTTGGTTCACTTCATTCTGAAGCATTTCTACCACTGATTCCAATTTTGCAGTTCGATCTTCCTCATTTGTAATTTCTATTTTTTCCACAAGAACAGGCTGACCACAGAATAAATGGGAATAACGTCTTTCTTTCATTCCCACCTGGCGCTCAAGTTTAATTACAAATGGACCATCTTCGCGTCTGTTCAAATTTTCCAAAGTCTCATCAATTTCATTCAAGCTTTGAAAATTAAAAAGTCTTCCTGAACGAGATCGGATTTCTCCCGCAGTTTGAGGACCTCTTAACATCAATACAGTTAACGAAGCAATTTCTTTTGGACCCAATTTTAATTCTTCAACAAAAGATTGTTTGAATTTTGGAACCCTACCAGCGGATTCAACCATCCTCACAAATCTTTTTCCACGTAACAGCTCAATCGTTACTTCAACATCTTCTTCGGTGTAGGATACAACTGGTTCGCGATTCGATTTTTGATTGCAAGCATTTGTTAAAGAATTTAATGAAAGTGGATAATATTCCGGAGTTGTAATTTCTTTCTCAATTAAAGAACCGATTACCCGTACTTCTTTTTCTGTTAATAAAAGATTCACATTTCCCTCAAGGATTAATTTTTATTTCCATTTAATACTACAGCCAATACTCGGTTTCTGGTCAGTATCAACTGGAGCTCCAGCAATCATTTTTTCCAGTGTATTTTTAATTGAATCACCCGTTACTGGAATATTTAGTGAAGGTCTGGAGTCATCAAATTGACCTCTGTAAACCAGTTGCAAGTCTTTATCAAAAATATAAAACTCAGGTGTACACTCTGCTTTATAAGCCCTTGCAATATCCTGGCTTTCATCATAAAGATATGGGAAAGTAAATCCAATTTTAGCGGCAACCTCTTTCATCCTTTCAGGAGAATCTTCCGGATATTTGATGACATCATTAGAACTTATGGCAGCAAATGAAATTCCTTTAACTTGAAATTCTTTAACAACCTGTGATAATTTATTTTGGATGTGGATTACATAAGGACAATGATTACAAATAAACATAACTACAGTAGCTATGGTCGATTTAATCTCCATTAAACTTACTACTTTACCAGAAATTGTGTCTGGTAAATTAAAGTCAGGAGCTTTTGTTCCAAGAGGAAGCATATTAGATTCAACAGCCATATCAATTCCTTTCCTTTATTTTAAATTAACTACGACAAAATTTATCTCTTTGTATTAAATCTAACAAGGAAAAAATCATATCAATTAATCTTTGTAAAGAATTACTTTGCATTAATAAAGCTTGATTGCTTTAAAAAGGAATTTTGTATAAGTTTGTTTTAGCAACAAGTTAACCAAACTTATGTATATATTAAAATTGGTTTTCATTTCATTTCTTCTTATCTGGACAAATCTTTTTTCCGAAGTAAAAAAAGTATATGTGTTAACAATAGATGGCACAATTAATCCTGCATCAGCAGATTATATTAAATCCGGCATTGCCACAGCCGTTGAAGATAATGCAGAGTGTCTCATCATCAAATTAAATACTCCTGGTGGACTGCTAAAATCCACCAGAGTGATTGTAACTGAATTACTCAAGTCTCCAATTCCAATTATTGTTTATGTTTCACCATCAGGTTCTCAGGCTGCCTCTGCAGGAGTATTTGTAACCTTAGCCGCACATATTGCAGCAATGGCTCCGGGAACTAACATCGGTGCTGCTCATCCAGTTACTCTCGAAGGAAAAATGGATACGGTGATGATGGAGAAAGCAACAAATGACGCTGCCGCATTTATTAAAACTATTAGCGAGAATCGGAAAAGGAATATTAAGTGGGCGGAAGATGCAGTTAGGAAAAGTGTTTCGATTACCGAAACAGAAGCATTAAAAGATTCTGTAGTAAATTTAATTGCAGCAAATCTTAATGAACTTTTAATAAAGATTGACGGACAAGAAGTTGAAACTGTAAAAGGTAAAAAGATATTAAAAACAGCAAATGCTACAATCATTCAAAAAGAAATGAGCTTCCAGCAAAAAATATTGGATTTGTTGAGTGATCCAAATATTGCATACATACTTTTTATGATCGGCTTTTATGGAATTCTTTTTGAGCTGTATAATCCAGGCGCAATTTTTCCTGGCGTTGTTGGAGTAATAGCTTTGATACTTGCCTTTTATTCGCTTCACACCTTACCTGTAAACTACGCTGGTTTGGCGCTTATCATCTTTGCAATAATTCTTTTTGTTCTTGAAATAAAAATTGTCAGTCACGGACTTCTTTCTGTTGGAGGCACGATTTCACTTATCTTAGGCTCAATTATGTTAATTAACTCAGATTCATTTTTTGAAACAACTAAAATTTCCTGGGAAGTAATATTTTTCGTTGTGCTGTTTACTGTTCTGTTTTTCTCATTTGCAATTGGAATGGGAATAAAAGCACAAAAAAGAAAACCTGTAACAGGTGTTGAAGGGATAATTGGAGAAATAGGTGAAACGCTTACTGATTTAACACCACAAGGTAAAATTCGTGTTCACGGAGAAATATGGTCAGCAGAAAGTATTGAAGGAAATCTTGGTAAAGGAGAAAAAGTTGTTGTGGCAGAAATTTTTGGATTAAAACTTCGAATAAGAAAATCAATTTAATGTGTTAAGGAGGTTCAAATGCAAGCGGTACCAGCATTCTTTTTTATTTTAATCATGTTTGTTGTCATCATTCTTTCCAGTTCAATAAAAATTTTACGTGAATATGAAAGAGGTGTAGTTTTTCGTTTAGGTAGATTGATTGCAGCAAAGGGTCCGGGAATTATTTTTTTAATCCCGATTGTTGATAGAATGGTAAGAGTAAGTTTAAGGACAGTAGTTATGGATGTTCCTGAACAGGATGTTATTACCAAAGATAATGTTTCTTTAAAAGTTAATGCGGTTGTTTATTTCAGAGTATTTCAACCGGAAAAAGCAATTGTTGAAGTTGAAAATTACTTACACGCTACCTCTCAACTTTCGCAAACTACTCTCCGTAGTATTTTAGGACAATCGCAGCTTGATGAACTACTTTCTGAAAGAGAAAAAATAAATGCTGAATTGCAAACTATCATTGATCATATGGCTTCGCAATGGGGAATTAAGGTTTCCAATGTGGAAGTTAAACATGTAGATCTGCCAATCGAAATGAAGCGCGCAATGGCAAAGCAAGCAGAAGCTGAGCGGGAACGCCGCGCTAAAGTTATTCATGCTGATGGTGAATTCCAGGCAAGTCAGAAACTTTATGATGCTGCGAAAATTTTAAGTGAAAATCCAGTTTCTATCCAATTAAGATTTTTACAAACTTTAACAGAAATTGCAACTGAGAAAAATTCAACTACAATCTTCCCAGTTCCAATTGATCTGTTGGCGCCATTTATTAAGAAATCTAAAAAAAATAAGGAAGGTAATTAGTAATACCTGATCAAAATACACATACTGGATGTTCGACGATGGATTACTATTATTTCCCGAACATCCGGTATTTTTGATTATTTCATTTTGTTCAGTTTTTCCTTTTCAGATTTTTTCAATCCGCTTACAACCAGATCATAAGAATGATCTATCATTTCCAACAATTCTTTTTCTGAAATTAAATTATCGATTGTAACTGTATTCCAATGTTTTTTATTCATATGGTAACCGGGTTGAACTGCCTCATATCTTTCTCTTAATTCTATTGCTTTTTCAGGATCGCATTTCAAATTAATAGTAAAAGGAAGATCAACCAAATCGGTAAGTGCAAAAATCTTTCCCATCACTTTAAACACCAGTGTATTTTCATCAAAAGGAAATTCTTCTGTTACTCCCATTTTCTTAAGACAATATTTTCTGAAGGATTCAATATTCATTTATTTTTCCTAAGTTCTCTTAAAATTATTCTTATATAAATTTAATTATTTGTTTTATCTTTCCAATAACGATTTATAAAATTATTTAACAGGAAATTTGTAATGTCAAAATTAACAATGGTTTTATTCTTAGTGGTTTTATTTTTCTCAAGTAGTCTGCCACAATCGAATTCTACTCAGTTCGTATCAGTTAATGGAAAAGAAATAATCTCTCCTGATGGCAAACCTTTATTGCTAAAAGGAATAAATCTTGGCAACTGGCTGGTACCGGAAGGATACATGTTTAAATTTGAGAAAACCAGTTCCTGGCGACTTATTCACCAGGTAATAGCTGAGTTGATCGGACCAGATGAAGCAAACACCTTTTGGAATAAATATCATGAGAATTACATTACTCACGAGGATATTAAATTTATCAAAAGTATTGGATTGAACTCCGTAAGAATTCCTTTTGATTTCAGACTCTTCACTCCAGAAGAACAACCAGATGTATGGATAGAAACCGGATTCAAATTACTAGATAAAGTTATTGGATGGTGTAAGAAAGAAAATATTTATGTTGTACTTGATATGCACTGTGCTCCTGGCGGACAAACAGGTGATAACATTGATAATTCCTGGGGTTATCCCTGGCTCTTTGTAAGTAAAAAAAGCCAACAAAGAACCATTGAAATTTGGAAGAGGATTTCAGAACGATATAAAGATGAAACAATTTTAGTTGGTTATGATTTTTTCAATGAACCAATCGCAACTTACTTTGAGGCTGACAGAGCTACTTTGAATGCACAACTTGAACCTCTGTACAAAGAAATTACTTCGACAGTTAGAGCTGTAGATAAAAATCATTTAATTTTTCCTGGAGGAGCTCAGTGGAATACAAACTTTAAAATATTCGGTGCTCCATTCGATTCAAAATTAGTTTATAACTTTCATAAATATTGGTGCGATACTACTCAAGACCAAATTCAAGAGTACGTTGATTACGGGAATAAATACAGTGTTCCGCTTTGGATGAGTGAATCCGGTGAAAATACAAATGAATGGATTGGTGCGTGGCGCAGACTTATGGAGAAAAATAATATAAGCTGGTGTTTCTGGCCTTATAAAAAGATGGATGCGACGAGCTGTCTTGTACAGTTTAACCGTCCTGAAGGATACCAAAAAGTGATTGACTACGCAGAAGTTCCAAGAAATTCATTTGAAGATATCAGAAAACTTCGTCCGAATGTTGAAGAAGTTAAAAAAGCGTTGGAAGGATTTCTGGAAAATTGTCAATTTAAAAACTGCACTCCAAATAAAGGATATATAAAAGCGTTGGGATTAAATATAGCAGATTAAATTTCATTTAAACTATTGCTCTTATTCTTGATCTTAATCTTTTTCTTGATTTTTCTATAGCACTATAAACGAATAAATAGAAGGATCAAGATTAAGATCGAGAAAAGGAGATTTGAGAAATAAACTTTGCTATAAGTTAATCAAATGGATAACCTTTCTTATAAGATATTTCTGGTTTCTCCTGATTTTCATTCTCGTCTACTTCTTCATCTTCCCAATCATATCTTTTAGGAGGATCTTTTTTCCGAAATAAAATTGAAAAAAGAAATCCAACTATACCTCCAATCAAATGAGCTTCCCACGATACTTTATAATCAACCGGTAAAATTCCCCAGATCATTCCACCATAAAGGAAAGTAACAATTAAAGAAAGGGCTATCGAACGAGTATCTCGTCTGATTACTCCGCTGAAAAATAAAAAACTTGCAAAGCCATAAATCAAACCACTGGCACCGATATGATAAGCTGATCTTGCAAAAATCCAGATCAATATTCCTGAAATGAAATAGATACTAAGAATCACTTTCCAGCGTGAGGTTTTGAAAAAATAAACAATACCAGTTGAAAGAAATAGCAGCGGAAGAGAATTTGAAATAAGATGATTCAAATCCGCATGGATGACTGGCGATAATAATATTCCAATTAATCCGGAAAATTTTCGCGGAAATATTCCGACTTGAATTAAATTGAATCCGAAAATTATCTCTGTTAATTTTATTACCCAGAGAAGTACAAGAAACAAAGAAGGGATAAGTAATTGAATGTCTATTCTTTCTTTTAACTTCATAATTATTCTTTAAATATTTTTCTGGTTATATCACTTCTTAAAACTATACAATTCCCTCAAAATATTCTTTGATTATTTTTCAAATTGTTTCTTTCCAACTAACAATTTCTTGGGCAACGAAAATGTTTAATTCAAATTATTTTATTGACATAAACAAATCTACGTATTAACTTGTCTTTAGTTTTCGGGGAAACTACCTGAATGAATCAAATTCCAAAATAATTTCCTTGATTCATTTTTTTATTCCTTCTCTTTTCCCAGAAAGATGAATTGATTTTGAGTTTATAGAATTACCAACTCTTGTATACTGTAAGAAAAGAAAAGGTAAAATAAATGAAAACAATTTTAGTCATCTTATTAGTAATAATATTTGCTAATCCAGTCGCTTCTCAAATCATCAAATTTGATGGCGGAAGCTCTTGCTCTAACAAATCACACTATAATCTTACTGAAAAAGCTATTGATTCATTAGATAAAATTTTAAGACTTCACCTAAATAAAACTTATGAAGATACTACTGAAGTTCTTTTTAATGATCCAATTGGTGATGGTGGAACA
Source organism: Ignavibacteriales bacterium (assembly GCA_026390815.1). NCBI lineage: Bacteria > Pseudomonadati > Ignavibacteriota > Ignavibacteria > Ignavibacteriales > Ignavibacteriales bacterium. The sequence continues at coordinate 46,813 of JAPLFH010000013.1, forward strand.
AACAGCTTTGGAAAAACAACTGTTAATTATGTTGATCTTGATTGTACAAATAAATTAAAAGATTTTAATTGCAATAATATTACTTATGATGGACATCTGGGAACCGATGTTGAATTATTAAATTTTTATGATATGGATGAAGGGAAACCAGTTTTATGTGCGGCAGATGGATTTGTTATAGATGTTCATGATGGTGAATATGATCGGAGAACATCCTGGACAAATGGCGCTGTAGGCAATTCTGTAATTGTTCAACATCAGGATGGTTCATTTGCTTATTATTGGCATTTCAAAAAAAAATCCATCCGGGTAGAAAATCACGATGTTGTGCATTCTGGGGATACACTTGGAATGATTGGCAGTTCTGGGTTTTCAAGTGGACCGCATCTTCACTTTGAAATCCGGAATAAAACTGGACAAATTGTGGATCCATACAATGGCAGTTGTCAACCGAATCATGCACTTTGGAACTTCCAACCGGAATATGTTTCAAATTTACCTTTTCAATTATTGGATTTTGGTATAACAACAATTCCATTAAACTGGGCGATTATTTCTGAAAAACCTCCAGTTAAAACTCACGTTACTCTTGGAGATACTATTTATTCCTGGTTGCGATTGCGCAATGCGAATACTTCTGATACTTTGAAATGGGAATTATATTTTAACAATGTACTCTGGACAACTTTCCAATTTTCTCCTTTTGCATCGTACCCAAGTAGTTGGTGGTATTCATCATGGGTACTTCCACAGGATTCTGTATTCTTTGGAAATTGGAAAATATTAATTTTTAGGAACGATAGTCCTATCGCAGAGAATAGTTTTATATACAATAATAAAAACAATCAATTACCTGTTGTTTTGGAAAAAGTTATTGAAGTTGATAAAGAATTTATTGTTAGCGAATTTTCTGCAATTGATACAGATGGTTCAATCTTTTGGTATAAAATTAATCAAGATCCTGGACATGGTACTATTGAACAATTTGGCGGAAGACATAGAAAATTTTTATATAGACCCCAACCAGATTTTACTGGAGTTGATACACTAAAACTTTATGCAATCGATGATGAAAACAAAGCTGGTAAGATTGGAAATATTTTATTCCTTGTAAAAAAACATGTTTCTGTTGATAATCCTTTGAACCATCATCTTTCGTTTAAGTTGATGCAAAACTTTCCTAATCCATTTAATCCAATAACTACTATTATTTATCAAGTTCCAGAACCAGCGCATGTTACATTAATAATTTATAGCATTCTTGGCGAAGAAATTTCCACTTTGTTTGATGACTATAAATCAGCCGGGAGGTATGAAATAAAATTCGATTCGAACAATTTACCTGATGGTAAACGAACACTTTCGAGCGGAATATATTTATATAAATTACGCTCTGGCAATTTTTGTGATATAAAAAAACTTATCATATTAAAGTAAAAATATGGTGCATACCAATTGCTGAAAAATTATTACCATTCCAGCATCGTTATCTTTCCATCCATATCAGAAACAACAATACTATTTTCAGATATTGGCAAAACAGGATTTACCGAAGTTACACCAATTCTATAAATCCATTTAACCAATCCATTAATTGCATCAAGACAATAAACAAATCCATCTCTTGTACCAAAGAAAATATTTCCAGAATGTTCGATGATGGGTGATGGATTGAAATCATATCCATAGCCGGCTGCTGAAATCCATTTTGTTTTAAATTCTTTTTCAACTGGATCCAAGGCAATCACGGTATCATTCATGGTTCTGGCAAATATAGTTTTGCCATCTTCAGAAATGCCGATTGATTCCCTTACCTGAAAGCGATTTGTTCGCCAAATAGTTTTTCCACTTTGCTCATCAATAGCTGTAATAAACCGATCAGGAGCGACGATAAAAACTTTTCCATTAGAGGTTACAGGTAAGCAAGCTGCAGGTGAATAAAGTACTTCCGGTCTTCCATTAGACCATTTCCAGGCAAGCGAACCATCCTTTTTATTTAGCGCATATAAATAAGTATCCCACGCACCAAAAATAATTTTGGCGTTACAAATTAAAGGTTTAGCTTCTATAAATTCTTTAACTTGATCAAAATCCCAAATTTTCTTTCCTGAATTTAAATCCATTGCTATGAATTTACCATCGCTTGTTCCCATAAAGACATTATTCTTTTCGATAACCGGAGACGATACTATTGGACTATCTGACAATATTTTCCATAAAATTTTTCCATCATTTTTATCCAAACAAAAAATATTTTTATTAGTTGATGCAATTACAATTTTATTCTCTGAAATAGTTGGAGTGGAGAATATTCTTCCATTAGTTTTGAACTTCCATAATACTGTCCCTTCAATAGAAAAAGCAATAACTTCCCCACCGGTATTTGTAGTTAGAATAATTTTACCATCGCTTACCGGGGTTGAGGCATTTACAAAATTTGTTTCTGCAAGCCATCTTGCTTTTACTTTTGGATATTTTTTATTTATTGAAAAATCCGGTCTGTTATATTTTGTAGTATCATTAGAAAAGGAAATCTTTGTTAGTTTAATTTTATTCCAGGGAATTTTCTGTCCAAGTCCTGGATTTACTTCTGTAAAAAATATTGAATCCCCTTTTAGTTCAACTATATTAAATCCACCTATTCTACTTTTAGCTCTTAAATTGGATCTGCCCATAACGCCAGGTATCCCTTCGAAGTTAAGAGCTTTATTAGAATGACCATGACCACATAAGATAAGCCGGGTATCATACTTTTTTAATCTATCCAAAACTTCAAACCAATTATCAATTGATGAATCGACCGGGTAATGAGTAACAAAAATAATCGGCTGATTTTTATTCACTGTTGAGAGAAGAGAATCGAGCCAGCGAATATCCTCAGGTGCAAAATGACCATCTGCCATTCTCATCAATGGTCCCTCATGAAGCCCGATAAAAAAGTATTCGCCAAATTTAAAAACGAATCGATCATTTCCCCATAGTTGTTGGAACTTAGTTCCACCGGATTCGGACCATTTTGTATCGTGGTTCCCTGGAATTAAATAATATGGTTTTTTCAAGCTATCGAGAATTTTTTTTGATAGCACCAAATCTATATTTCTCCCTGTTTCGGAAATATCACCGGAGAGAATTATAAAATCAATATTTGAAAGTTGATTTATATAGTTCATTGAAATTGATAAATCAGAAGCTCCTGATGGACTACCAACATGAGTATCGCTTAACCAGGCAAATCGAAAATTATTGTCCTGAGCAAAAACAGAAATTACAGTTATAAAAAATAAAAGAAGAAATAATTCAAATGTTTTTTTCATTATGAACTCAATTTTATACTTGGTTAAAATATAAATTTTGATTGAGTAACTAACAAACAAAATTTGAGTAGCTTTTAGAAATTGAAACTGAGAGCGGTTTACCTTATATTTGAAAAAGAATTTCCATCAATTTTACAATCAGGTTAGGAATTTAATGTAAATAGATTTTCTCTAACTTAAATTATTGAAATAATTTTTAACATTGCACCTGTGGCTCAATTGGATAGAGCATCTGACTACGGATCAGAAGGTTCGGGGTTCGAATCCCTGCAGGTGCACAAGAAAAAGCCCGAATATTGTCCATATTCGGGCTTTTTTACGGTTGAGCCCGGTTTGCAGTCATTGGCATCAACCTAAGAAAATTTTGTACTTGAATAGCTCCGGCATTTATACCTGAGTATCGGAATCCTAAAAAAATCCTGGACTTTAGTCCAACCTACTTGCAGTAGGCAAGTACAATCCTAATGTTGGGCTAAAGCCCTAAATTCTTGGAGAATATTCTTTCCCCCGACTTGAAAACCTGCCTACGGTAAGCAGGGTCGGGGTTATTTTTATCATAAACTAAATATTTTACCTTAAGTTAACGCCTATGCGTTTTCGCGGGGAAGACCTTTTTGGAGAGGACCCACAGTTATTTTAATTTTTATTATTCCAATTAAGAGCCTCTTTTAATAAAGAAAGAAACTCTGATTTTGCAAAAGGCTTGGATATATAATGCGTACAACCTTCACTTAACAATTTTTCTTTATCACCAGCCATAGCGTAAACTGTAATAGCTATTATGGGAATCTTTCTGTAACCTTTTATTTTTTGTAATAATTTTATAGTTTCTATACCATTTAATTTACCACCAAGATTTATATCCATCAGAATTATATCATATTTATTCCTCTTTACTAATTCTATTGCCCCTTCACCATCTGCAATGCAATCAATATTATAAGAGCTTGCCACTAATGTTTTAATCAACTTTTGACTCACCAGATCATCTTCAACATATAAAATTAATGGTTCACCAACTTTCTTTATTTCAACTACATATTTTTCTTCTTTAGTTTCAATCTCTGCTTTTTCACTTTTTTTAAATGCTACTTTAATTAGCGGGAACTTTACTCTAAATGCTGAACCAACGCCAACTTTGCTTTCAACTGTTATCTCTCCATGCATGCTTTCCGCATATTTCTTTACCAGCGTAAGTCCTAAACCTGTACCTTCATATTTTCTATTCCATCCTTCACTTGCCTGCCTGAAAGGCTCGAAAATAATTGCCAGATTTTCTTCCACTATTCCTATACCAGTATCTGTTACCAAAAATTCCACATTCATTTTTTCGTCGTCAATTATTTTATTAATTTCAACTGTTACTTTACCTTTTGGAGTGTACTTAATTGCATTATTCAGAAGGTTATTGATGATAGAATTTAACAAAATTTTATCGAGGTTGGAAAATAATAATTCTTTGCCTGTAATTACTTTTAGTTCTATTCCTATAGCTTCTGCAGATTTTTCGAATACTTTAACTAATTCAAGAACATACTCAGTTAATTCAACCTCTTCAAAATATACTTCCAGAGTTTCGGATTCAATTTTCGATAAATTAAGTATCAGGTCTAATGTTTGCTTTAGCCTGTTTCCGCTTTCAAAAATTATTTTTGCCTGTCCTTTAAAATTTTCATCTGTTAATTGTTCTTTCATTATTTCTGCAAAACCAAGTATTCCATTTAACGGTGTGCGTAGTTCGTGGCTCATATTGGCTAAGAAACTGGATTTTAACCGGCTCATTTCTTCCGCTTTTTCTTTGGCTTTAATTATTTCTTCTAATAAATGTTTGCGTTCGGCAACCTCTGCAATCAACATCGTATTGGTGTCCTGCAGATCAGCCGTGCGTTCCCGAACCTGCTGCTCCATCATAGTATAGGATTTATTAAGCTGCTCAGATGTCTCAAATTGCCGGCGCTGAGCACGTTCTGTAAACAGGGTTTTTATACCAGTCCCTATCATCAGTGCCACAACAGTCAAAAAGTCACCCATAATGAAATCAACAAAAACTGATTCAGTCCAAAGAGCAACCGAAATAGTATAGACCAGGAGGGTTGACATCCCAACCAGTATTGTTGCCCATAAGCGCAGGTTCGAAAAGGTAAATATCCCGAAAATAATGATTAAGAAACTCCCGAGTCCAATTGAACTTGTGAGTCCATATGGACCAGATCCATAGCTTATAAATAATGCCGCAGTTAAGCAGGTATAACTCAGCCAGAATAAAGCGGTGATATATGATATGAAGCGACGCACTGCCAGTTTGCGACTTAAATACCAAGCCAGGGCACTGACGGGAAGAGCGCCAAGAATTCTTATCATAATGGCTTGATGACCGGTTTCCGAAATAATTGTGTCCTGCCATATAAATCCGATCATAATTAAAGCGCCTACTAAACATGCCCAGCGTAATTGTTCGGCGGTGTTATCTCTTTGTTGATTCAGAAACTTTTCTTCTTTGATCTGATCAGCAAACGCCACGGACAATTTCTCCCTCGTCTTGGAGAATATTCCGGAATGGTTCATAATGGAGGCTCTCCTATACCGGACTGGACTACACCTTTGTTAGCCATTAGTGCTAATGATTGTTGTGAATCCATTTTATTCTCCTTATTTGAAGCGTCATCAATCATAAAACCACACCAATGGATATTGTTATTAGATGAGACCGACCAAATTCCGGCTGTATTTCAGGAAACATGTTGTATTGATATCCTATGTCAATACTTAATTGCTTAAACGGGTATATTCCCACACCACCAGTCCATGATGTATTACCGTTATTATCCAGAGCTAATCCTCCACGAGCGAATAAAGCATCTACTATCTGGTGGTCAATTCCTGCAAACATCCTATGAACTTCCATATTACCTGTGTCATTTTTTAATGAACAGTATTGATAGTCCATATTGACCGTTGAGTTACTACTGTATTCATATGAAGGACCGGCACGCAAAGTAAACTGTTTTGCTCTGTCTTTAACTTGTAGATTACCAATTCCTGAACCGAATATATCATACACTTTTGCCGTTGATGGTGATTCCGAATAATCAACAACTATACCTCCCAGAAGATTATTTATAATACTGCAAAGAGCCCCGACTCTAAAACCATAGTTAGCGCTTGAAGTATAAGTATGTGTTTCGGCAATGTATTTGGTTGTAACTTCCGATGACGAATAATTAAAATTTCCACCTAAGGTTAGATCATCAGAAATTCGTTTTCCCCATTGAACCTGGACATAATCCATATCATACAAAAATTTATAATCTGGCAGCGGAGCCCGCATAGCTCTTTCATTGCTGCGCACCTGTGCAAGAGACACCTGAACAGTTCCGAAGTTGTTAAAATCTTTGGTGATAGATTCGGATATAACATGTAAGACTGTACCCTCCTGGAAAAGAATTTGAGAATATTGTGGACTTAATGATAAGTGATAATTCCCCTGTATGTTTTGCCAGACAGTTGAGGCTGGATTGACAGATGACTGCCACTTACTGCCGGCAGAAGCACCTCCTGTGGCGGCAACGTCTGCGTAGGAGGAAAAACGGCTTAATGCTGCAGGGAAGCGTAATGAAAAGTCTTTGTTATCAAATCCCTTAGCGTAAGCATAGCTTCCTAAATTTGCCAATGCAATGAACAAAATGATTGCCCCAAACAATCCCCTTCTGTATTGCAATGCTAACATTACTGCTCCTATTTGTTTATTCCGTCTGAAAAAATATTTTACAATTATTCAGATCCTAACGGGGCTTTCATTCTTTACAAATTTATTAGACTTTAATACAATTGCAGTAAAACCATTTTTAAAATATTATTCTTATTCAAATCTAATTTATTTTCTAATGATTTAGCCCTTCACTTAACAAAGAAAGAAACTCATCTTTTGAAAAAGGTTTGGATATATAATGGGTACAGCCTCCGCTTAACAATTTTTCTTTATCACCTGCCATAGCGTATGCTGTTACTGCTATTATTGAAATACTTTCGTATCCTTCTATTTTTTTTATTTCTTTGGCAGTTTCCAGACCATTTAGCTTACCTTTTAGATTAATATCCATTAAAATTATATCGTATTTTTTTTGCTTTACTAATTCAACTGCTGCTTCACCTTCGTCAATATATTCAATTCTATAAAAATTACTAACCATTGCTTTAATAACTTGTTGACTAACAATGTCGTCTTCGACATATAAAATTAATGGTTTATTATTTCTTTCTGTTTCAATTACATAATTTCCTTCTTTCGTTCCAATATCTGCTTTTTCACTTTTCCTAAATTCTGATTTTGTAATTGGGAACCTGACTTTAAATGTTGAACCGACGCCAACTTTACTTTCCACACTTATAGTTCCTTTCAGACTCTCTACATATTTCTTTACCAGTGTAAGCCCCAAACCCGTACCTTCATAACTTCTACCCCATCCTTCACTTGCCTGCCTGAAAGGCTCGAAAATAATTACCAGATTTTCTTCCTCTATTCCTATACCGGAATCTGCTACCAACAGTTCTGCATACAATTTTTCTTTGTCAATTATTTTATTAATTTCAACTGTTACTTTACCTTGGTGTGTATACTTAATTGCATTATTCACAAGGTTATTGTTGATGGAATCTAAAAGAACTTTATCCAAATTAGAAAATAATAATTCTTCCCCTGTAATTACTTTTAGTTCTATTCCTTTTGCCTCTGCAGATTTTTCAAATACTTTAACCAGGTTTGGAATGTAAGAAGTAAGTTCAATCTCTTCAAGATTCACAGCTAAAGATTCTGCTTCAATTTTAGATAAGTCCAGTATAAGGTTTAATGTATCTTTAAGCCTGGTTCCGCTGTCAAAAATTATACTTGCCTGCTCTTTTAACTCTACATCATCCAATTGCGTTTGAAGGATTTCCGCATAACCAAGTATTCCTATTAGCGGTGTTCTAAGTTCGTGACTCATATTAGCTAAAAAGCTGGATTTCAGCCGGTTCATTTCTTCCGCTTTTTCTTTTGCGTTTATTATCTCATCTTCGGCAAGTTTGCGTTCTGTTATGTCAATAAGAATACCAATACTTCCAATCAAATTACCAGCTTCATCATTCCATGGAAATGAATGATCCGATAGCCAAATCAATTTACCAGCTTTAGTTCTTAATTGATAATCAGCCTGCCACTCACCAGTCATTCCTTTCTGCCTGTCTTCTACAACTAAATCAATATTAACATTTTCAACATGGTATTTACAAATCTTCACTACTAAACTTTTTAAACCAATTTCATTAATTTCCTCCGGAGAATATCCGGTTAGTTTTTCTATTGCAGGATTCATGTAATCAAACATCATAGTATCATATTTAAGGCGGTATATAACATCGTTTGTTGCTTCAACTATAAACCGGTAACGTTCTTCACTTTCTCTTATTTGTTTTTCAGCCTGCATTCTTTTAAATGCAATTCCAATTGTAGAACCTATTTTTTCAAAGAACTCGATCATTTCCAATGTAAACCTGTTAGTGCGTTTATCATTAAATTGAAGCAAGCCTATAGCATTTCCTCCGGATTTTAGTGGAATTAAAGCAACAGATTCATAACCATCGCTGTTACATCTATTCCTTGTAGCCGTTTGAAGTTCTTTTTCCGAATATGTTGATAACAGTTCAGTAGTGCTGTTTGTCCAAAAGCTGCCACCATAGGTAAAAAATGAAAGTGAAGGATCGATTCGATTTGAAATTATATTACCGCACATACATTCCAAAAATGGTTTACCATCAGGAGCATATATAATTTCACCATCCAGGTTTCTGGCACATAAGAATCTTTCCTCTTCAACAAAATGTGCGGGAAATCCATTAGCAACAAAGTATGGATAATCTTCACCTTCTTTCAGGCGGATTGCGATGGCTTCAAATTCTGTGAATAATTTAGTCTCTTGTAGTATATCATCTATAATTTGCTGCCATTCATTTGGTCTGTTTAATATTGCTAATATTTTTGCAATAAAAACTTGTCTATCCTCTGCAAGTTTTCTCTTGGTAATATCACGGATGTTACATTGAATTACTTCGCTTCCATCAACTTGATAAACATTACTAACGAACTGAACGTAAATAGTTTTTCCATCGATAGTTTCAAACGGCAGATTTTCATATGCAATATATTTTTTCTCCTGCAATTCTTTAACGTTCAATATAGATGCAGCTTTATCTTTAATAAAACCAAGTTCCCACAAATGTTTGCCAATTATCTCCTCTTTAGAATATCCAAGAAGTTCAGTTAGGTATGGGTTGGAATCTACAATAATTCCTGTCTGGGCATTCAAAATTAATACTCCATCTCTGGCAGCTTCAAATAACCGGCGATATTGGATTTCAGATTTTATCATCGCTTCTTCCGTATGTTTGAGGACGGTGATGTCCCGCGCAGTTGAAAGAGCACCGGTAACATTATCGTTTTTATCTTTTAAAACACGGCACCACCAACTAAGCAATCGAATTTTGCCATCTATGCGTCTTTGTTTGCTTTCAACATATATTATATTTTCACTACCATTAAAAAGCGGTTGGGTGTATTTATAAGTTTCTTGCTCACCTTCAAAATAGTATGATGCTTCTTTTCCAACTACATCATTTCCAAAAAATTCTATACCCGCCGGATTAGCCCATGTGTAAATTTTATTGTTATCAACTTCCATAATAATATCCGGAACAGAAGCTAAAATTGCTTCCTGCCGTAAAGATAAAATGCGAAGCGCCTCATCTGTACGTTTGCGTTCAGTGATATCATTATAAGTAATAACTACACCATACCCTTCCAGAGGCACAGGCGTAGCAGTAACGCTTATCCATGTGATCATGTTATCGGGTTTGACTATACCCATTTCGACATTTTCCACTTTGCACTGTTGTTTCAGTGCCCGCACACTGGCATATTCATCAGGCGGCATAGGTGTTCCATCTAAGCGCACGATGCGCCACTCATGGCTGTCAATATCGCGTTGGTTTTGCTCGGTTTGTGGTATGCCGAGCAACTTTTCGGCTGTTGGATTGGTTTCTAAAATATTTCCTAACTCGTCCGATACTGTAATGCCCAACGGTAAACAGTCGAACAACGTTTTATATTTAGCTAATGCAACGCGCAGTTCTTCTTCCGCTTGCCGTTGAGTTTCTTTTTCCTTAGCTTCAACAAGCGCCCGTTTAATAGCATAGGGAAGTCTTATCGGTCTATCCTTTAAAACGTAATCAACAGCTCCCAGTTTTAAAAGTTCTACTGCGGTTTCCTCGCCTATTGTTCCGGAGACGAAGATTAAAGGAACATTCGGGCAAATTTCTTTAGCCCATCTTAGTGCGCCGAACCCATCAAATCCGGGTAGTTTGAAATCAGCGAGAATGACATCATAAGTATTGCTGCGGAGCAAAGAGACAAATTCCTTTTCTAACGCAGTACAATCCATATCCAGGTCAAATCCCGCGTCTATCAATAACTCGCGGATGATCTCAACATCTTGAGGCGAATCCTCAAGTAAAAGTGCTCTTAACATAATAACCCCTATTAGCTTTTGGTTTATGTGGATAACATACTCACCGGTGGTGCTTCATTAATGACAGCCCAGAAGATACCAATCTCTTTCACTGCTTGAATAAAATCTTTGAAATCTACAGGCTTTACTACATAAGCATTAACTCCAAGTTCATAACTTTTTATCAAATCCTGTTCTTCACGGGAGGATGTAAGTATCACAACAGGTAACATCTTTAGAGCCGGATCGCTTCGTACAGTTCGAAGAACTTCAATTCCATCCATGCGGGGCATTTTAATATCCAGAAGCAATACTGCGGGAAGCCCCGGTTTACGTAATTTATACTTGCCTTCACGTCGCAGAAATTCCATTGCTTCCACTCCATCTTTAACGACAGTAACGTGGTTGGCAAGGTTATGTTCAGACAGCGCCTCAAGAGTCAACTCCACATCCTTGGGATTGTCTTCTGCTAAAAGTATCGTCCTTAGTTCTACCATAATATGTTCTCCTTAATTATGTTGTATAGAAAAATAAAATGTCGCTCCTCCTGCCTTGCCGGCAGTTAGGTTATCAAGTTCAGCTACTGCCCACGTGCGTCCGCCGTGGCGCATTATTATCCGCTGCACATTTGCCAGACCGATGCCGGTTCCTTCAAATTCTTCTGTTGGGTGCAAGCGTTGGAAAACACCAAAGAGCTTTTGTGCATATTGCATATCAAACCCTACACCGTTATCCCGGACAAAAAATATTACTTCTTTCTTTTCAACCTTGGCTCCGATTTCAATTAGAGCTTTCTCCCTTGTTCGCGTGAATTTGACCGCGTTACTTAGGAGATTCATCCACACGAGCCGCATCATTGCACTATCGCAAAAGACTGATGGTAATTTGGCAACTTTCCATTTTATAGAGCGATCAGGGTTATCTTTGCCAAGCGATTCTATCACTTCTTTAACTATTTCATTCATATCAGAATCTGCTCGACGCATCTCTGCCCTTCCTGTTCTGGAGAATTGCAGCAGATTATCTATGAGCAATCCCATCTGATGCACGGAATCTGCAATAGAGTCTAAATAATGCTGACCCTTTTCTGATAATGCGGGATGGAACCGGCTAGTGAGCAACTGCACGTATCCGCTAATATGCCGTAACGGGGCGCGAAGATCGTGAGACACTGAATAAGTAAATGCTTCGAGTTCCTTATTAGAGGCTTCTGTTTTTTCGGACTGGTCTCGTAAGCTATCTTCAAGTTTCTTTTGCTCGGTGATATCAACTGTAAAACCGATTATGCCGATAATTACACCATGTGGATCATAAAAAGGTATCTTATCTGTCTGTACCCATATTGTTCCTTTGGGAGATGACATTGATTCAATGATATTCCTTTTAGGTCTGCCGGAAGAGATTACATCCAGATCGTCTTTCAAAAAGGTCTCTGCCTGTTCTCTGGGATAAAGATTGAACAAAGATTTATTTTCCAGCTGTTCCTTCGTCATTCCCATTACCTCAGAAAAGACTTTATTAACTTTTAAAAAGTTGTTTTCTTTATCTTTATAAAAAACCCATGCTGGAATAGAATCAAGTATGATCTGTTGTTCTTCTCTTTGGTTTTGCAACTGCACTTGGGCTTCTTGCAATCCCTCGTTGGTGGTGTTCAGTTCCTCGTTTGAAGCATTGAGCGCCTTGTTGACAACCTGGAGCTCCTGGGTGCGTTCGAGTACCCGCTGTTCCAATTGAGCGTTGAGTTTCAGTAATTCCTCTTCCGCCTGTTTTCGCTCGGTTATATCTGTAACGGTACCAACCCATCGTATGGGTTGTCCGTCGGGCGTCCTTGCAACTGCACCCCGAGCCGACCACCATCTAAAAGTTCCGTCTTTCTTTATAGCTCGGTATTCCTCAGCATAAGGTGCACGTTCCTCCAGATGAGCCTGCACAGCAGTCATCACGCGAATCCAATCATCGGGATGCACCGACGCACCTAAACCGTCCAGAGTTCTTGGAAACTCGCCCGGGTTATAACCAAGCATTTCATCAATCTTCCCAAACCATTTTACGTTTTGCTTAAGGTCCCATTCATAAACCACATCGTTTGATGTTTCTGCGGCGATACGGAATCTCTCTTCGCTCTCCTGTAAGACTTCCGCAGCCCTCTTTCGTTCAGTAATGTCTCTGGCATTTACAGCCATAAATTCAGGTTCGCCATTTTTATTTTTTAGTAGTGTGCATGATAATACTGCCGGAATTTTCTTCCCGGTAATATCCTTGAATGCACTGTCTCCCTTCCAACTGCCAACACTAAATATTTCCGGCAGAGTTGTATTGAACATATCATTCTTTGCATCATCATGGATAAATTCTTCGATTTTGTACTTAGTAACTCACCTTACGCAACCCGATGCGTATAGTTATATTTTTTAGAATTTCATAGCGAAAGAAACTTTGAGATTTTCCAGTTGATTAAAAGCTGCACGATTTGCAGTAAGATACAATTTAGCTCGCAATGCTGTTGGGTTCAA
>JAPLFH010000014.1 GCA_026390815.1 Ignavibacteriales bacterium
GATTAATCAAGTGTATAAATCATAAAAAAATTAAAGCGGGTTCTGAAAGCTTTTTAAAAAACATAATTTATCTATTAAAATATTATTTCTCTTTTTGTCTTAATTAACTTTATTGAAAAATAGAGTTGTGCAACAGACTCGACAAAGGCAGGCTCGTTCAGAATGACATATTCGAGTTCTGCAACAGACTCGACAAAGGCAGGCCTGCTCAGAATGACATATTCGAGTTGTACAACAGACTCAGGTTTTATTTAAACAAAACCATCGTTTTTACAGCGTTAAAAGCTTGCCCATTCTCTGTTCTATAAGAAATCCTATAAATATATATTCCACTCGATAAAGCTAAAGTTTGGTTATTATTAAATTCAACTTCATATTCACCCGTAGGTTTTAACTCATCAACCAGATTTACAATAAACTTACCCAAACAATTAAAAAGCGAAAGTTTTACATACCCGCTGCTTTTTAATGAGTATTTAATTTTTGTTGATGGATTAAATGGATTAGGATAGTTTTGCGCTAACAATAAGTATTCTGGCTGGTGTGTAATCTTAATCTTTTTTTCGGCTAACATTTTCTCTGTACCATCAAAATCGATTTCAATTAAACGATAGATATATGTAGTACCTGGTTGAGTTTTAATATCAGTATAAAAGTAATTTTTAGAAATATTAGTTGTGCCATCTGCAATTATTTCTTTAACAACAAACTTTTCATTTGTTAAACAGTTTTCTTTTTCAATAACAAATCTTGCTACATTTAACTGGCTGGCTGTTTCCCATTCAATTAAAACTCCATTATCAACTTCAAAAAAACTACAGCTTGTTAATTCAACCGGAACAACTAATGTATCTTTTATTACCCTGCTAAAGTACGCCATCGCAGCAATTGCGCCTTTAGATGTCTGAAAATAATATGCAGTATCAATAAATTCCAATAAATCAGTTCTTTTGTGATAGTGAGAAGACATATTTCGTTCAAACATTCCAGTAATAATATAGCCGGCATCAGCAAAAGAAATATAATCACTTCCCCAGGCAAAACTAATTTCGGGAGTAAGGTTTGTATAATTTGTAATGAAAGATGCTAAAGTATCTGTATAAGCAGCAGAAGTAACATTATTAGAACTCGGAATGTTATCTTCATCTCTTTCACAATAAATAGATTTGTTGTTAAAAGCTTTATCACTGCCAATCATATCTAAATTCATCATAAGAATAATATTTAAGTTCTTGGGAACCACATAGTTTTGCACCCATCTTTCCGAACCAATTAATCCTTGTTCTTCAGCAGCAAAAAATATAAACTTAATTGTATAACCAAACTGGTAGTACTTAAAAATTCTTGCTGCCTCCAAAATTGTTGAAACTCCGGTACCATTGTCATCAGCGCCCGGAGAATTTGAAATGTCAGGTGAGGTTGAATCATAATGCCCGCCAATAACAATAATTTTTTCCGGATTACTTATGCCTTGAATTGTTGCAATTACATTTGAAAGGATTCTACCGGAATAATTAAACTCAAATGTTACCGGTGAATAGCCGTAAGAAACTAATTGTTGGATTAGGTAGTTCTTTGCTGATTGAATTGAATCGCTTAGCGAATGTCTTGTTTTAAAAGATTGTAATTTGGTTATTTCATTTACTAAATTACTCTTCGAAATTTGATTAATTAAATTTTGGATGAAAGGATCACTTGAAATATTGACTTCATTTCGATCCTTTTGAAAAACAATCCTATCAGTTTTTGTTTTATCCGTTGATTTTTGTGAGTATGAATTGAAAAACAAAACTAAAAGGAGAATTAAAATTCCAGATATTGCTTTCATTTAATCTTATAGTTTGATGATAATTATTCTAATACTTTCAATAACATTATTTATTGTAAGCAATCTCTTAATTGCTTTTTCGCTTTTCTTTATATTGCAAAATAGTAATAACCTACAGCATAATAAAATAAAATTTTCAATTGTAATTTCTGCAAAAAATGAAGAAGAAAACATCGTTCGATTAATTCATTCACTTTCAGAATTAGATTATCCTCAAAATCAATTTGAAGTAATTATTTTAGATGATAATTCCACAGACAAAACTTTCCAAATCGTTACTGAAACGATCAAGAGCAAAACTAATTTTTCTCTTTTTTCTGCAAATAATAAATCGTTACCTGGAAAGAAAGGTGCATTAACAATTGGAATTCAAAATGCAAAAAATCCTTTTATAATGATAACTGATGCGGATTGTGTTGTTGAAAAGCAATGGTTAAGTTCATTTGCAACAAAGTTTGAAGTAGGATATGATTTTGTTTTGGGTGGTATAAATTTTTACCAAAGCAAATCGATGGTTAATAATATTTCTTGTTTTGAAAAGCTAAGAACATCCATTCTTACTTTTGGATTTGCCGGTTTGGGTTTGCCATATTCAGCCGGAGGTGCAAGTTTTGGATTCAGAAAGAACGCTTTCAACAAAATTAACGGGTACCAAAATACAACCGAAACATTAAGTGGAGATGATGATTTGCTTATCCGTGAAGCTGTAAAGAATAAGCTGAAGATTGGAACTGTTACTAACAGAAAAGCTTTTGTTCATTCTTCTACAAAAGATAATTTCAAAGATTATTTTAATCAAAAAGCAAGACACACAACTACATCCAACTTTTATTTATGGCGACACAAATTTATTCTTGCGTTATGGCATTTTATGAATTTGCTTTTTCTCTTTTCACCTTTTCTTGCTTTTGTTGATTGGAGCTACATTATATTTTTTCTTGTAAAACTTATCATTGATGAAATTACTGTAATTTCGTTCGCAGATAAGTTTGGCTATAAATTCAAGCCTTACCAAATATTTTATTTACAAATTGAATATGAAATATTTCTAATCTTTCATTACCTGAACGCAACGTTTAAAAAGAAGATTGAATGGAAGTAAACGTTCATTCCAACCATTCAAAATTTATCTTATCCCGGTTATTCCTGAAGTAAAGTAAATTTATAACCTTTCTTCTTCAAGTCAGTAATCAAATTATCCAGCTTATTATAAAATTTATCTTCTCGCCTGGCATCCGTTCCAATATGCGTTAATAATATAAATCCATTCAAACCATCTACATTATTCTTTTCATAATCTAAAATACGATTGTAAATTTCATCGCTGCTTTTATAGCCTGGCATATCCGGCGTCGTATAATCAGCATTGGAAGAAGTGCCGGGAGAAAAATTAATTAACTGAATTCCAATTTCTTTACACCAATCACTTATCTTTTGGTTATACCATTCATATGGCGGGATAAAGAAAAAAGCATCCTTCTTTTTGATTTTGAATTTCTCCATCTCAGCATAATTTGCCTTCAGATCAGAAATAAACTCATCCCGTGTAACTAAAAGGGAATCTCTTTTTTCCCAGGGCGCATAAAGAAGATGCTTATCGGAATGTGCACCTAAATAATGTCCATCGTTTTTAAGATTATAAATTAATGATGCAAGTTCTGGTTTTCGATAAAAATCACCTGTAAAAAAGAAATGAGCTTTGATTTTATGTTTCTTTAAAACTCGTCTTATAACACTACCACCTTCAGCAAAATCTCCACCAGTAAATAAAAGATGAATTTCTTTTTTACTTCGGTCTGTTCGTATAATTCCACCTTGATCAAATTGATAAATCTTTTTTACTAAAGATTTTTCACCTTCACCCTGAAGAGCTGAAAGGTAATAAGTTAAGCTTGCAGTTCCATCCATCGTTGGTTCATTCGTAGAATAATCTCCATAATCATCATGATAAACCATTCTACCCGGCTGCACATCTGCATATTCATCTGGTGAGGCAAGTTTTAATCCTTCCAATTTATTAAAGATTGTTGAGTAAACTGGTCCATCAATTAATCCGCCATCAATTCTTCTTTTAGTAATTATTTGTATAGATGAATGCGGATCGTCCGGATAATCACCATCTTCTGGTAATCCAATTATCATACTTGTACCCCAGGGATTGCAGCCAAAAAGCCAATCGCGTAATGCAGCTTCCATCTCCTGATATTTGGAATCACCGGTAATTTCATAATATAATTTAGACTGAGTAAGCATTGCTGCAACTAAATTATTGGAACACCAGATGAAAGGAATTCCAATTAAAAAAGGATTTGTCTTCCCTTTCTGGTAAACATTTTCAATTCCTTTTTTAAAATATTCTGTAAAAGTTTTGGAAATTTTTTTATTATTGTCTTTACCAAGGAAGTAGTGCCCAAGATTCAAAAAAGGATACCACTGATAATGGCTGGCGGTATCAGCTCCCATCCAGAGTGTAACAGGTTCCTTATTTCCATACTTTTGTGCTTCATCAATATATTTTTTATCACCGGAAATTTGATATAGCTGGGAGGCAGCTAATTCCATATCATCAACATAATTATCTTCTTCATAAAAATAAGGTGATTTGCATGGAGCAGTCTGACAAACACCGGGATATTTCTTTCCAAGATTGTAAGCATCAATTGATTTTTTCCTGATCATTTCAGAAAACTCCGGATAATATTTTCTTATTACCTGCGAACCAAGAGCAAATGCAGATGCAAATTTCCCAGCGGTAGAGGCTACACCATCAGCACGATTTTTATATTTGAAAACACCTTGTGGTTTTCCTGAACAAAAGTATACCGGGCGTTCTGTATTTTTTCCATAGCTTGCTTTATCGTTTATTGGAAGTCTGAAACCGACATGATCTCTGTCGTCTGCAAGTTGATTGAACATCAAATCAGCCGATGGATTCATTTTAACTAACCAATCCAAACCCCACTTTGCCTGATCAACAATATCTGGTATTCCATTTAAACCAGGGTTTCCATCTTTATCAAAATCATCTTTGAAAGAAGAAGGATTTTGCTGATATGCAAACAACATTTGGAAAACTGCGTTTGCTGATGTTGTAACATATTGAAGATAATCAGTCGCGTCATGCCATCCACCAAAAACATTTATATGTGTTGAATCAAGGGTAGGATGATAGATTATGAAACCATCCTGAGTGTGGCAGGAATCTTTTAAGAATGGGTTATATCCGCTTTGTTGCTGACGCATATATCTAAGCAAAAAATCTGCTGTTCCATTATAAACATCATTTGCTATCCTAAAAATCGGAGACTTAAATTCACCTATCTGAATGTAGTAGGCACCAGTTTTCTGGAATTCTGAAAAATCCAATCTTGATGATGAAATAAAATTTCCGTATATGCCAAATGATTTTACCTTTTCTCCTTTCCAAATAGTTTCACCAGTTAAAGCATCACATAATTCAAAAAAGGAAGGTTGAGTATTTTCCTTACTGAGGAATACAGCAACTTTGATTGATTTTTCCAAATACCCTAATTGATTAACTCTTATCCAGCTTTTTTGTGCAAAGATAATTGTAATTAATACAAACCAGAGGATAAATGATTTTTTCATGATTTTTCCAAATAATAAATTTGTACTCTTGTGGAAAATAATGAAAAATGAAATCAGATATAAATTATTAAAGAAAATTCTTGAGAAAATTATAAATGAATTTTTTTCTTGCTTCTTACATTAAATCTAATATTTAAAAGAAAAGCAGAAGCAACCAAACCTAAAATATAACCCGACCAAATTCCCTGGATACCAAATTGAAATTTGAAAGCTAAAATATATCCTGCAGGAATCATGATGATCCAGTAAGCAATAAAAGTAATTGCTGTTGGAATTTTCACATCGGTTAATCCTCTTAAAATTCCAAGTCCAACAGCTTGAGAACCATCAAATATTTGAAAGAATGCAGCTATAACCAGGAGAGTTGCAGTAACGGAAATTACTTCATTATCACTAATGTAAATTGTTGGAAGAGCATTCCTGAATACAATAAAAATCAAAGCAAATAATGCCATCATAGAAATCACCAAAATCAAAGCAGCAAAACCGGATCGTCTTGTTTCTGTAATATTTCCTGCACCTACAGCATTACCAACACGAATTGCACCGGCAGCAGAAATTCCTGTAGCTGCCATATAAGTTATAGAAGCAAGACTCATTGCTATTTGATGTGCAGCTAAAGCCTTAGTCCCTAACCAACCAATCATTATTGCAGAAAAAGAAAAAGCTCCGACTTCAAAAAAATATTGAAAACCACTTGGCAAACCAAGTTTTAAAATTTTCTTTATTAATTGAAAATCTAAAAAGCGAATACGTAATGATAAATTATAATCACGAAATTTTTTTGAATTGAAAACGTATATAATAATTGCAACTGCCATAAAAATACGGTTAATCAAGTTAGAGATTCCGGAACCAGCAAGTTCAAGCCGGGGAAAACCAAGATTACCATATATTAATAACCAATTTACAAAACCATTAACAAGATTAGCAATGATTGTTATAATCATTGCGGGATACATTACAGAAAAACCTTCAATGAATTGCCTGAATGTTTGAAAGACCATAAGCGGAAGCATTGACAATCCCACAATCTTAAGAAAAATAATTGCTTGTTCAGAAACATCTTTGGGTTGATTCATATATTTAATCAAATCTGCACCAAATATTATTAATAATGTTAATAATATTCCAATAACTACATTTACTACTAACCCTTGTCTTAAAATATTACTGCAATCATTTTCTTTTCCAGCACCATTGGAAATTGCGACTAAGGGAGAAATTGCAAATGTAACTCCTAATCCAATTACAAATACTAGGAAAAATAAACCATTAGCAATTGCCGAGGCGGCTAATGGAACAGCTCCAATTTTACCCACCATAAAACTATCCACTACACCCATCATTACATGCCCAAGCTGCCCAATAACTACAGGGTATGCTAACGAAATAGTATTTTTAATATGTTGTTTGTAAGAAAGAATCATAATGATTTAAAATAAACTGAGATGAGAATTATACCAAGAAGAAAAATATTTAAAATAAAAAACCCCACCAGAGCTGAGCGAATCATCATAAATGATGATTAACCTTCTGATGGGGCTGAGGGGTCGCCATGAAAATGGCATGTAAAAATTATTTAATTTTCAATTATAGCAAACTATTCATATTAAATATCAATTTCATTACTTACTCTCTATACTCTTGCTTACATGTACAATATATTGTTTTAAAAAATATTTTCAACATATTATCGATAAGCGGAACATAAATGAGATAAGCGGTCTTTATATTATCCAGTTCTCAGTTATATATATCTTTCTTTAAATTTTGTACTGAATCTTCGACTCATTATTATCGGTTTGGAATAATCGCTTATAAAAACTTTATAAACCCGGTTTGCGCTTTTTTCAAATTTATCTACGTATTCAAGATTAATAATTGTTGATCGATGGATTCTAACAAAATATTTTTCAGGTAGCAAAGTTTCCCATTCCTTCATCGGTCTTTTTACAATATACTTCGTATTATCGTTTGCAAAAATACGTGAATAATCCCCAACTGCAGAAATTAATTTGATCGACTTAATCTTAATTAATCTTTGTTTGTCATCGATATTTATTAAAATATTGTCATCAAGAAATAACTTTTCCTTTTTCTGTTCATCTAAATTTTCAGATGATTCACTAATTGAGGTATTATAGGATTTTGAATTTCTTGAATCTGAAACGGGTTTAAATTTTCTAAACGTTTCTGCTCTTAACAATCTGGCAGATACGGCATTCAATAACTCCGATTTGGTAAATGGTTTGGTAATATAATCATCTGCACCTTTTTCCATTCCAAGTCGATGAAAGGATCTCCCCATTTTTGAAGATAAAAAGATAAAAGGAATGGCTGCAAGTTTTTCACTTTTTTGTAATTCTTCAAGAACTTTAAATCCATCCATGTCCTTTAGAATTATATTACAAATTATTAAATCTGGTTTTCCATTTTTAGCAGATTGTAACCCAAGTTTACCATTTGAGGCACTTAAAGGATTATATTCGACTCCCTTTAAAATTTTTTCAATATAATATAACGTTTCATCATCATCTTCAATTACCAGAATGTTATGCATTACTTTTCCTTTCTATTTCAATTTGTGATCAGCAAATTATCAAAATACATTTGGGTTATTTTAATAATAAATAGAAAGAATTCTAATTTGTCAATGGAAATTAGGATTATAACAAGAAATGCTGGATTGATGTGATTAAATACAAATAAAAGTATGCTGGATATTAGATTTATTAGATAAAATTAAAATATCCAGCTAAAAGATTAAAAAGAAAAAATAAAAGAAATTAGTAATTGTATCTTACCTTAAATTTCAAAACAGTCTCGTCATTCTTTTTAACCGGAACTTTGAAAACAATATTCTGAGAATCCTTTTTCTGATATTCCAATGATGAATTTAATATTTCCCAGTAAAATCCCAAATATCTTTCAACTTCAACAACAATATCTTCCTTTTTTCTATTCTTTAATTTTATTTCGTATGATTGTTCGCTAACTCGATCAGATATTTTTTTATTTTCGGTTTGTATTTCTTCTGCAACAATATCAAAAGCATCTCCAATTTTTAGTTTCACTTTTTCATCGCGCGAAGTATGATCGATCATATCTTCACCTATAAACTCAATTGATTTATCATCAGATTTAAATACTCTAACTTTCCCTTTCGGCATCGGCATTCCAAGATTATTGTTTTCTTTATTTTCAAATTCAACAATAACAGCTATTTTCCGATTTGCATCCTGATCACCATAATAATTATAATTAACTCCACTACGATAAAGGAATTTTTTTGTAACATTAACATTTGATGCTTCAAAGAGAGAAATTTGTTTTGTTTCGTTATTAGCCAAGGTAGTTGGTCGTTGTAAATTATAAATATGATATTCAAAGAATTCTTTTTCAGCGAACTGCGAAGTAGATTGAGCTCCAGCATCTTTGTACATCCGGACTGCTTCCATCATTGGTTCTTGTCTTTGGCGGATTAAATTTACATCGCCCGCTACAAGTTTTAAAGTAGCATTATCATAGGTTGCACCGGAATTATTTTCCAAACTAACCCAGGAGTTAAGATCGAGTTTTGTATCGTTTTCATTCAGAACAGCTACATACTCGGCATGCCAATTTAATCCACCAGTTTGATAAGAAATTTCCACATCCTGTTTTTTTGATGAAGGTGCATTTACCAACCAGACTAATGTTGGTTTAGTTATTAAACCTTCCGGAAGTGCTTCAACAGAAAACCGATATTTGCCTGTATTCGGCAGCATCAACAAACCACCTTCTTTTTTCTGAAGAACCAATTGCCCTCCATAATTAGAAAGAAGTTTTCCGGAAATCATTTCACCAGTCTCACCAATTAGTGAAATATCTTTATCAATATATTTTTGAAGAATCTTGTCGAAGTTAACAAGATCGTACTTGTAATTTTGTTCAATAACTTCTCCATCCAGTTTAATATGAACACTGGTTGGATCAATCTGCTGAGCAACATCTCTTATTTCAATTTCGGATTTTCCTGATTTTATGTCCAGGTTCCGGACATCTTTCACAATTCCAAGATTTGAATTATAGACTGTAACTGCAAGAGATTTCCTGTTAGCTTCCTGAGCGATAGAAATTCCGGATATAATAAAAAAAGAAACTATCGCTAAGAATATTTGTCTTTTCATAATCATCTCCTAATATTTTGTAAACAAAATTTTCAGAAAGAACTGTTACTAGTTTGTTTAACTATTACAATTGCAATTTTGTTTCTATTCTTTTTGAACAATTGCATAACAAATCAATCCACAATAAATAACTTTGCACCCGTTTTTGTATATGAGCGATGAGAGCTTAAGTTATTAGCAACCTGGTAACTTTGTCCAGGTAAAAGTGTAATTTTCTTTCCATCTGTAAGTTCAGTAATAAGCTCACCTTCCAGCACAAGTAATACATGTCCGCGGCTGCACCAATGATCAGCCAGATATCCTTTTGAGTATTCAACCATTCTTACGCGGATATTTCCCTGTTCAAATGTTCTCCAATAAGCAATACCAGTCTCGCCGGGATGCTCAGTTTTATCAACAACAGCCCAATCAACTAAAGTAAAAGGAACATTTTGAATTTCCATTTCAATTTTTCCTAAATCAATTTATCATTCTACAAAAATTAATTTTATAATTAATGACCACTTGGAATAATTATTCCAGGATCTCCGGTTTTCTTAGTACTATCTTTAACTAATAACCAAAGGATTGCAGAAATTGCTAAACTTATTCCACTGATAATAAAGATGATATTTTTATCAACCATATTTTGTATTACAATTCCAAGCGCCAAACTCGCAATCAATTGAGGAATAACAACAGAAAGATTAAAAATACCCATGAAGAAACCCATCCTGCTTTTATCAACTTTTTCGGACATTATAGCAAAGGGTAAGCTAACAACAGCTGCCCAGCCAACTCCACAAACTGCCATAAGAATATAAAGTGACAAAGCTGACTTACCAAAAAATACAATTCCAAAATAACCTAATGCCATAATTGCCACACAACTAAGATGAGTTTTTACTCTGCCGATTTTTTCTGTAATTGGTTCTAGAACAAGCGCTGGAAGAATAAATCCAACTGCGTTGAGAATTAAGAAGGAAATTGAAATTACCTGCCCGATTTGATTTTCAATATCCGGTGATAATTTCTGCTGCATATCTTGAACAAAAAATATTTTTTGTGTTATGTAAGCAATGATATAAACGAACATAGTTTGAATTCCAACCCAGGAAAAACCATGCGCCAGGTACAAACGAATTAATTGTCCCCATTGAGTTGCAGGTTTTTTTTCTTCAACATTCGATTCTGTTTTTTCTTCAACGTTTAATTCCCTACTTTCGCTAATAAAGAATAATGGAAAGATTGAGCATACAAAAACAATAGCAACACCAATATAAATTAAAGCGTAGTTTCCAATAACTGCACCAATAAAATAAGCACCAACACCAAAAAATCCAGAGATAGTTTGCATCCAGGTATAACCTTTGGTTCTTGGAACACCATCAGGTGTAACATCAGCAATAATTGACCTGGTTGGATTAAAGCTAATATTTATTGCCAGATCCAGGGTTAATGCAACTACCAATGCAACTACTATTAAACTACCAATACCAAGGAAATTTGCTACTCTATCAATATTTGGAAGAGCAAGAAGCATAAGAGCGGCAAGTGTTCCACCAATAATTATAAATGGTCTGCGTCTTCCACCCCAAAACCAAACTTTATCGCTAATCAAACCAATTATTGGCTGACCAAGTATTCCAGCTAATGGTCCTGCCGCCCAAACAAACCCGATTTCATGGATATCAAGATTGTATTTTGTTTTTAAGATCCAGCTTAGCGCAGAAATTTGGATACATAAAGCAAATCCCATAGCAGTTGCAGGTAAACTAAGAATAGCATAAAAAGAATTTGTTAATTTTTTTTGGATTAGGAGCATAACTTTCCTCAATTTATTTACCGCTCAATTTAATATATTTCTGGCAATCTATCATTAAAAATTTAGGGTTGAATTAAATTAAGAGTGAGGATTAATTGTTTAGTGATTACAATAACAGGTAGGAAAAGCAAATTTAAATGTACCCGCATCTTATTTTCATATCTATTTACCCAACCAACAAATTTCATTCTTCTAAAAAAAGGCAGAGCTATTAACTCCGCCTTTATAATTTTTTTAATCCGTGTCAATTAGTGTAATTCGTGGCTTTATTTCATCATTATCAACTTTGCAGATTTTTCAAACGTCTTTCCATCCATCAGTGATTTAGCTACAAGACGGTAAAGATAAATTCCGCTTGAAACCTGCTCTCCTGAACTATTTCTTCCATCCCATACAACTTCTTTATAACCTGCTGTGAAATTACCTGAAACTAAAGTCTTAATTTCTCTTCCCATCAAATCGTAAATCTTCAATTCTACATTTGAAACTTTTGGAAGAGCATATTTTAGTGTTGTACTTGGATTAAAAGGATTAGGAAAGTTTCCGAGAAGATTATATTCATTTGGTATTTCTGATTTAGTCAAATCAGGTTTTTCAACGTTTCTGGACCTGGGTTGATTATTATTAAGATCAGGCAATGAATTCAATTCATCAAGAGCCAATTGATAATCTAACGAATTGTCTGTATTGTTTTTTATTATCTCGTTTAAATAAAATTTACCTTTAGCAATATCCTGTACAGAGTACATATATAGAAATGCTTTCTGAAATAATAAATTATTGTTTTGTTCTCTTGATAATTTTAGATCTGTCACTTTTTCCAGGCAATTTAGTGCAGCGTCATTATTGTTTACTTTTTGAAAAATTAATGATAATCCTGAAAGTAGTTCATATCTTACGTTATTACTCAATTCAGAGTTTAATAAAATTTCAACTTCATTTATACTACTTTTATTGTCCAAATAGAAATCGATATTTTTTAAGAAAAGTACTGCTGCCATATTTCCAAACGCGCTAAATTTTTCTTTCACCAGGTATTCTTTTAGAATCCCGGAAGCTTTACTATAATTATTATAAATCATTTCATAATTTGCCTGCTGAATAGCAAGCGGAATATTTAATGTGCTGTCATAATCAAAAGAAGGCACAAAGGTGCTCATTTTTAGTAAGGGATTCGGATCAGAAGTTAAATAGTAGCTCGTATTTACTGTGCCATTTATATCGCCTGTTTGAGGACCGTTAGCATTTCCCCAATAATTACGGCAGGCTAATATTGTATTAGAAGAAGTATTATCAACCTCATAACCTGTGTTTCCGAATATTGAATTATTTCCACCGGAATTAGCTGGTACATTACCAATATTGGGATTGGAAGAAACAGTAATTACTATTCCTTTATTTCCGTTCGACCTGATAATATTATTACCTCCAAAAGAATAAGTTGGGTTAGTATACATATTTGGACTTGCTGAACCGTAACAAGCTAATCCGTAATTAGTATTGCTATTCAAAGTATTATGGTTTAAAATAGGATTACTGGAATACCATAGTGTTGAACCTACATTGTTGCCTGTTATTGTATTATAAGTAAGCGTTGGCGATGAATTATATAAATATATTCCATAGCTTGTATTGCCGGTTATTGTATTATGAGAAAAATTACTTGCAGTCCAGCTTTGCGAATAACTATTAGTTACTTTAATTCCATATTCATTATTACTGATTGTACAATACTGGATTGTAGGAGTTGCTGAAGTTATCTGAACTCCATTAGAACAATTTGACATTGTGCAATTGTCAACTGTTCCTGCGCCTTGATTAAAATAAATTCCATTAAGTGCATTAGAAATATCTGAATATGAAATATTAGCAGTGCCACCGCTGTTTACAGTTATTCCATTATTATTATTAGCTATAAAATTTAGAGTTACTCTGCTTGAAGATGTTCCGTTAGCTGCTAAAGTGCCATTTACAGTTAGTGCAGCTCCATTCGTAAACCGAAGATTAGCGCCTGCTGAAACTGTAAGTGTTACTCCAGATGCAACTGTTATATTTTCAGAAATTGTATTGTTACCCGACATTGTAAGGTTTTCTGTAATTGTATAACCAGTTGGAAAAAGATTTAATGCCGGATCTCCATAAAGATTGTATTGACGTCTATATTGAAGATGATCGTTGTATGGACTTGGGCTCAATCTTAGTTTCATCTCCATCACTGCCTCACCCATAACGTGTGAAAGATGATTATACTCTGCTTCAATAACATACTGATCCACTAGTCCAAAAGAACCTGTATTACTATCTCTTGAAGAAGCTATTATACCAATCGCGCCCTTGTTAGCAAAGTTAGCAACCACCTCAGCAACACAATCCCCTGAAGTATGATCCAAATGACCTGCATCGCAGCAATTGAAAATCATAAATGAATATAGACTATTATTTAATTTAGTATTAACGCTGCCGGTATCAATTCCATCACAACAATTTCCTCCGTTTAAATAAAAAATTCTTCTGCCGCAGCCCTCATTTGGATTTAATGCATTCCATCCGCCATGGTCTTCATAAACGAAGGTATGAATACCACTGTTTAACTTAGTATAGAGCCAATAATTTAAATCAGCAGCTCCACATACTTGTGAACATCCATTATTAGTATTATACTGAGTCCAAGTATATCTCCACCCTCTGATTGGATTTGCTTCAGTTACTAAAGTAGCAGCACTATAATCATAAGCACGATAAGCATAGCTTTTAGAAATTGTTGGTGGTACTATATTGGTCATATCCCTCATTTTAGGATCGGCAGTGCTAAAAAATTCTGGTGCAGAGGAAACGAACGTACAGTTATTATTCCAGTTACCAGCTGAGTTTGCTTCATAGTTTGTAATTTTACTTACAACATTACTCAATTCTGTTTCGTTTCCTACTGATATTCTTCCATACATAACATCCTGATCATTATCAATAGTACCTCCTGTTGAGGTGAGGCAAGCATAGTAATAATCGCCACCTTGTTCAAGTGAGGTATAATAATAAGGTGGGGTATTGGGTGGATAGGCGGCAGGTAACATTACCGTTGTATTTAGATCATCAAGTGCATCACCTACGAGACAAATATAACCTAAATGCCCATTACCTGTGTTGTTGGCTTTTCCATTAAGATATACATCTTGAATAAAATCGCGTATGCTTATGTATCTTGTTGTGCTTGTAGAAGGATATTTAATATGACCTGGTGTATCTTCAAAATCATAAATATCATTGTTAGTTCCCGCTGCGTCAACCTGACAAATAACAACATCATAGCTGTTATGATCTCTCCGCCAATTGGCAAGTGTTGTTAAGTAACTACTGTTAAACAGGCTGGAGTGCGTAATTATCAGATAATCAACTGGTATTGCTAAAGAACCAACTAAAGTAGAAAGGTTAGTTACTCTTGTAACACTTCCTGAAGTAACACTTGCAGGCGTGTTTTTATTTAAGCCAATATTAGAAATAATTTCGTTTACTTCTTTTCCTGTTGATGAGGCACTTAACCCGCTTAATTCATAATTCAAAGCTGCATGGTGCATCATATTTCGGAATATGCCAAGTTCTTTATTAACTGCGGAGGTTGGATTAGTAAAAGAAACGCTGATATAAAAGTTTGTGAAAACTTTTATAGCTTTGCCTACCGGATTAAATTGTACAGGATAAATTGCAATTCGTGCAACCTTTTGATCACGGCAATAACCGGTCTCAATTATCTCACCATATTTTCCCGGGAAATCTGAAGATGAAGAATAAACTGTTTTATCCTCATCAAATATTTCTTCCTGAAAGTCGCTGCCATCCTGCCATTTCTTTTTTTCATATCTTGGTGCTGGAACTATATTATAATTTTTAAATTCCTTTTGGTCAGAAGGTATAACAGAAATTGAAATATCATTACAATCCGGAATAGCAATCAGCTTCGTAATCATTGGCACCTGAGGAGAACCTTCTTTGGAAATTACTTCGCCCTCAGGAAATGATAAGGATTGGTATGTTATTTTTTCTAATTTTCTATCTGAAACTGAGATGCCATTAATCTGAACTGTAAAAGATACATTATTGTTGTTCGATGTAGTTAAGTTCACTGAAGGTGCTGATCTTTCCTGTTTATAAAATGGTATCCATTTCTCCTGCGCAGAAATCTGTAATGCTATTACACAAAG
The DNA here is from genome assembly GCA_026390815.1 of Ignavibacteriales bacterium. Classification (NCBI taxonomy): domain Bacteria; kingdom Pseudomonadati; phylum Ignavibacteriota; class Ignavibacteria; order Ignavibacteriales; species Ignavibacteriales bacterium. The sequence goes on from JAPLFH010000014.1 coordinate 15,610, forward strand.
GAGGAAGGATATTATAAATATATTCTTAAACATTTTTATATCTCCATAAATTTTTTATTTGCAATTATTTTATTTTCTTTGTAGTTATAAAAACAGAAAGCCCCGATACCAGAGGATATTATTGGCAAAGCCCAATTGTCCTGGTATAATAAAGGAGCCAAACCGCCGGGAGTAGGAGCCTGCAAAGTTCGCTTCCGGCGGAATTTATTTACTATGGGGGAATACTGCTCTTAAATAACATTGGAATTTTTTCCTTACAAAACGTTGATATTAATTGCACTATCGGATCAAGATCATTTTCTTTGTTGAAGTCAATTCCCCTGCCTGAAGTACATAAAAATAAACCCCGCTTGATAGTCCATCGGCATTGTAATTAAACGAATATTTACCTTCTTTTTGAAATTTATTAACTAACATTGCTATTTCTCTTCCCAACACATCATATATTTTCAGTTTAACATCGCTGGGTTCTGATAACTGATAGTTAATTACCGTTGTTGGATTAAATGGATTAGGAAAATTCTGATAAAGTTCTATGTTCTTTGGTACAGCGTTATTTTCTTTTTCTTTTACATAAACAATCCCTCCGCCATCCGTTGTTTTAAATATTCCATCATATCCTACTGCATAGCAAATGTTTTCATTTACTGAAAAAATACTTGCTATTCCAACCGTGTTAGGTGCATTCTGTTCAAACCAGGTTTTGCCTCCATCTGTAGTTTTAATCATTTGGGATTCCCATAACGAACCAAAATTTTTTGCTCCGCCTGCCCATCCAATGTTTTCATTAATAAAAGAGATTGAGCTATATTCTGCCCTTGGTACATTTGTACAAAGAGTCCAACTATCCCCTCCATCTATTGTTTTGTAAATATATTTGTTCCAGTAGTATGTAATAGGATCATGACCTACTCCCGCTGCCCATCCTATATCCGCATTGATAAAATAAAAAGAGTTTACAGAGAAAGTGGAATCAATGCATACAGATTTCCAATTTTTCCCACCATCAATAGTTTTGAAAATATTGTACCCACCATATAAGTTCCCCCAGCCAACATCTTTATTTATGAACTGTAGATTTTGTGTAGGTATATTCTTATCAGTTGTTATATTTTTCCATGTATTTCCTTTATCTGTAGTTTTTAATAAACTAAGACCTGAAGCAATCCATCCCACCGAGTTATTTATAAAAAATATTGAATTGAATGCATATAAAGTATCAAATATTTGTTTTTGCCAATTTTGTCCCCCATCTGTTGAAAGTAATATTATTGCATTTTTTACTCTTGTAGGGATATATTCAAGATCAAGTACAGAACCTACTGCAAAAACATTTTGGTTATCAATTGCACAAACAGAAGATAAAATTAAGCTATCATTCTGATTTTGTTTATTCCAATTTGCACCTCCATTCTCTGTGTGTAAAATTACCCCACTATCGCCAACAGCCCAGCCATTGCTCTCATCAACAAAATAAATAGATCTGAAATCATATTTTTTCTCTCTTTGGGTAATCCAGTTTTCACCTGCGTTAGTAGTTTTATAAATCATTCCATCTACACCAACACTCCAGCCAGTTCCTTCTTCTTCAAAATTATGTTTAGCAAATCTTATTTTTAATAAAGCATTATTTGTAATAATTTCAGTCCAACTTTCACCGCCATCAGTTGTTCCCAATATAAATCCCTCACCTGCTATCCATCCGTTAAGTGAATCAGTAAAACACACGGAATACTCTGTACCACCTACACTATCATGTTGCCAGGTATTACCTCCGTCTTTAGTTTTTAAAAACACACCTGCGTTGCCAACTATAAAACCACTGTTCTTATCAATAATACAAATGTCGTTTAAATCGCTAAATATTTTTGGCCTAATAACATTTTCATCCCACTGCCACGTTTTTCCGCAGTCTGTTGTCTTATAAATTTGGTTGCCATAATACCCTGAACCTACAATAAAACCATTTTGTTTATCTGTAAATGTTATTGCCAACAATCTAAATACATCTAAGTAACCTCCAATATAATCGTTCATATTACGTATATCCCAGCTGCTGCCCCCATCTGTAGTTCTTAGTACTATTCCATCCTCACCAACAACAAAGCCTGTATCAGCATCTACAAAATAAACGGCATTAAGTGGTAAGGTATTTCCCGTCTCTAATTCTTCCCATTTTTTTCCACCATCAGTTGTTTTTAGTAAAACATTTTTTTCCATCCACCATATACCTCCGCAAGCCCAGCCATTTAATGTGTCGGTAAAGTGAACACTGTATAAATCTATGTCTGTTCCGCCAGCGTGGTGCTGAACATCCCAGTTTTTTCCGCCATCGTATGTTTTTATTACTGTTCCCAAATCTCCAACTGCAATTGCTTTGGCAGAATCAAAAATAAAAATATCATTAAGTGTATTTCCTTGTGGTTTTGGGTACTGCCAGAACCAGCCTTGCTGTGCTGATACTTGTTCAAATAGCAGGATGATAATTAAAAATAAAAATCTCTTATTCATTTCTTTTTTCCTTTTACTGGATGATTTAGTTTATACTTTTAAAAAGTATAAAACATAACCCGGGCGAGCCGGAATCAAGCATTTAAGAATCGGTGAATCGACGAAACTGGGATCTCCGATTCTGCAATTTTAAGAATATTCATTACTCAAATTCTTTTTCCATTTTGCAATGAATTTAAGAACTAACGACATAACATCACAGCACTAATTTTAAACAACCTTCAAAGTAATTTGCAACCCTTGAAGGTTTCTTAATATCAACTACTGCACCCTGCTCACTGCTTCGCTCCAGGGTCCTTCGCCTTTAGTATTTACCGGGCGTACTTTATAAAAATATCTTACTCCTTTCTTTATTTCGTCATCAACAAAACTAATTTTCTTTGTTGTCTTAAACAAACTCATTACCGGTATTAAATCAGTCTTTGCAGCATCGGGGCTTTCCCCTTTGTACCATTCGTACATTTCAGCATCAGCATCTTTTACTGTTGTAAGAATAAATCCTTCTCCGTCAGTATCATCTTCAATTGTTACGGTTAGTTTTACAGTTGGGGCTTGTTTCTTTTTGTATTCTTTCTTTGTCTCAATTCCGTATTCGGCAAGTTTTTCCGGTTCTTCAGTGTGGAAAGCAATTGCATAGTTCTCAATTTTTTCAGCATACTTTGTCGCATCTGTTTCAAGCGTTCTTGCCTCTGCTTGTTTTTCCGCAAGTAGCTGTTTTGTATCATCAACTTCTTTCTCTTTTACGGTAAGCTGATCGATTTTTAACTGGATTGCTTCAGGGGTTATTTCGTGGTCTGCCCATTTAGCCGGGTTTTTAATTATCCCGTTTTTAAGGGAAACCAATTGATCAACTAACTCTCTTAAATACTTTACCATTTCAGCCTCCTTTTGTTATTAGAATTTATTCTTTTATTTGATTGTGAACCTTATTTTTGAATTAAATTCCACTATTTTTTCCATAAATAGCAGAATAAAAAACATTTATTCATAAAGAAAAAACATTCCTTTAAAAACAATTAACATTTCTTTGGCTGTCATTAACATTTATTTGAGTACAAAAAACATTTCTTCGGCTGTTGTTAACATTTGTATAGTTATCATCAACATTTGTTGGGCAGAAGTTAACATTCCTTCTGAGACAAAAAACATTTCTTTCGGAACTGTTTACATTAGTTCGGCTGTTGTTAACATTTGTTTTGGAACAAATAACATTTGTTTGGGAATAAATATCTTTTTCCCCGGGGGGAAAATCTTTTTTTATTGGGTAATTTCTGTGTTTAGAAAGGTACTGCAAAACTAAAGCTGCATATAAAAATGCTGTTGAATTTTCTGAGCATAGAAATGCACAATCCAAATCTGTTTTGGCTAACAAATAATTATGATTGGAATAAAACAAAAATAAATTTCCCCGCAGCATTGGTATTTTTTACCTTGCTAAAAAAATATTATTACTGCTTTAGCTTAAGTAGCTATAAGGAAATTTCCTGTCAACAGACAAGCATTGATGAAAGAAATAAATGTTTGCCATAAAAAACCCCTTGCCTTTATTAAAATCATTTAAGAGCACGAACAATTTATATTAAACTACAAATCAGCTAAGTAAATTATTAAGGACTATAACTCTAATGACTTTATCACCGTTGATAGTATAATAAAAAGAAAAACTGATTCCAAATGTTTTTACAAAAAACATAGCTGAACAAAACCGAATAACTATTCAATTGAATGTTAACTTGAATAAGGAATAAATATGAAAAACCATTTGCATCAAAAAATAACATTGAGCTTCTCAAAGTCCAGTTACATCAACCACAATAGGAAATGGTTTATGATTTTTTAAAAGAATGAGTTTGCAACTGAAGGAGGATGAACACGCTAACTACTAAAACAATTTGCCCCTTTGTTTTCTTTGAAAGACTGATTACTAAAATCATTACTAAAATTAACAACTATCAATTCTTATAGGAAAAGTCCGTTTGCAAAAAAACAATAAAATTTCTTTCTTTATAAAACTAAATCAGTATTTTTCATAAGTTTTAAATAAATAATTTTTCAACTTTATTGGGATATATCAAAAAAAATTTATATAAATGTACTTGGTTTCTTGATTTTTTTTCTATTTAAGAATAAGTTTACACTCTCATTAAAGGAAATATGCCCGAAAACATCGAAGAAAAAAATATAACTGTTAATCGTAAGGCGAGCCACGAGTTCTTTATTATCAACACCTATGAAGCAGGAATTGTACTTCAAGGAACCGAAGTTAAATCGATTAGACAGGGAAAGATAAATCTTCTTGATAGTTATGGAACAGTGCGTAATGGTGAAGTCTGGTTGATCAATTGCCATATCAGTAGCTACGATCAGGGAAATATTAACAACCACGATCCGTTAAGAGAAAGAAAGTTACTTCTAAAAAGAAATGAAATCAGAAAGCTGATTGGAAAGGTAAAAGAAAAAGGATTAACGCTTGTACCATTAAGAGTGTTTATAAGGAAAGGTTTAGTTAAAATTGAATTGGCTGTTGGAAAAGGCAAGAAGGTTCACGATAAACGAGAGGATATTGCTAAAAGAGATTTTAACAGAGAACAGGAAAGAAGAATTAAATATTAGAACTGTGCAATCGGAACCAGTTTAAAACAAATAAATGTTATTAGAAAGAAATTAGATGACTGAAAAAATTCAATTCGCTTCAATTAACGAACAGATGGACTTAATCAAAAGAGGTGCATCTGAAATTATTCCTGAAGAAGAGCTACTTAAAAAGTTAGAGCGAAGTATAAAAGAAAATAAACCGCTTAAAATAAAGCTCGGCTGCGATCCCACACGCCCGGATTTACATATTGGTCACTCTGTAGTATTGCGAAAGTTGGCGCAATTCCAGCAGCTTGGTCATCAGGCTATTTTAATTATTGGCGATTTTACAGGAATGATTGGCGATCCATCCGGTAGAAATGTAACCCGTCCATCACTTACGTTGGAAGAAACAAAAGTAAATGGTATTTCTTATTTTGAACAGGCTTCAAAAATTTTAATAAAGGAAAAGACAAAAATAGTTTACAATTCCGAGTGGCTAAGTAAAATGTCATTCGAAGATGTAATCAAACTTTCATCTAAATATACTGTTGCAAGAATGCTGGAGCGCGATGATTTTACGAAAAGATATAAAGCTAATGAACCAATAAGCATGCACGAACTGCTCTATCCTCTTGCCCAGGCAATGGATTCCGTTGCTATTGAATCTGATGTTGAATTAGGCGGCACCGATCAGAAATTTAATCTGCTTGTTGGTCGGGATATCCAACGCGAATTTGGGATTGAGCCGCAAGTAATCCTAACAATGCCTTTACTTGTCGGAACTGATGGTGTTGAAAAGATGAGTAAATCCTATGGAAATTATATTGGAATAAATGATGAGCCGAAAGATATTTATGGTAAAACACTTTCTATTGCCGATAGTTTGATTTATACTTATTTCGAATTGGCTACTAATGTTTCCAGCGATTATCTGTTGGAGATTAAGAATTTTTTAAGTGATGAAAAGAATAATCCTAGAGATATAAAAAGAAAATTGGCAAGAACTTTGGTTACAATGTACTACAATGCCAAAGCTGCTGAAAATGCTGAAAAAGAGTTTGATAATATCTTCATCAATAAAGGACTTCCAGATGAAATTGAGGAATTTCAGTTTAATGAAGAAGTTAAGGATATTGCAATACTTGATTTAATAGTAAAAGTTAATTTTGCTCCTTCCAAGCAAGAAGCCAGAAGATTGGTACAGCAAGGCGGAGTTACAATCGATGGAGAAAAAGTAATTGATATAAATTCCATTATAAAATTGGACAAAGAAAAAATATTGAAAGTTGGCAAGCGAAAATTTGCAAAAATAATTATTAACTAAAAAAGGAGATGATAAATTGTATGTTCCATCAAAAATATTCTTTACAAAAGGGGTAGGTCGGCATAGAGCTTACCTCCAGTCTTTCGAGTTAGCCTTACGCAACGCCGGCATTGAAAAATGCAACCTTGTAAGCGTTAGTAGTATTTATCCAGCAGGATGTAAAAGAATTACAAAAGAAGAAGGATTAAAAGAACTTCAGGCAGGACAAATAACTTTTTGCGTGATGGCAAGAAATTCCACCAACGAACCAAACCGTTTAATTGCTGCATCGATTGGTGTAGCTATACCAGCAGATGCAAATCAATATGGTTATTTATCAGAACATCATCCATTTGGTGAAACTGAAAAAGTTGCCGGAGATTATGCTGAAGATTTAGCAGCTCAAATGCTTGCAACAACTTTAGGAATCGAATTCAATCCTGATACAGGTTGGGATGAAAGAGAACAAGTATTTAAAATGTCTGGTAAAATTGTTAGAACATTTAACATAACTCAATCTGCCGAAGGTGAAAAGACTGGACTTTGGACTACAGTTATCGCTTGCGCAATATTATTACCTTAAAAAAATTATTCATCAAAGGCTGTTCATTTTGGACAGCCTATTTTTATTTATCCAATAAAGATTTTTACTTCCCTTTCTCAATTTCCATATAATATTTTTGAAGAACGTAAAACGCTTTCTTTTTATTTCCTCGTTCAGATATCAATCCTTTTCTGTTCCAGAAATCCTGTATGCCTGGTAAGTGCCTCCGTGGAGATCTGAAATCCATTAATATCCATGGACTAACACCTCGTAAAAAAGAAATTCCTTTCAACATTTTAATCTGGCTAAGATAAATACTTTCCTGGTACTCTTCAGTCCATCGTGTTTTTTCATAACCATGATTATTATACAAAGCATCTCCACCGAACTCACTAATTATAAATGGTTTATTAAACTCCGATTTCCATTTCATTAAAACTGCATCTTCAGGTTTACCCCAGTACCAGCCGATATATTCGTTAACTCCAATTACATCAAGATAATTGCTTAAAGGATCATCAATTATTATTGTATTTTTTTCTGAGTGTGTTTCTGTTGCAGCAGTTATTAATCTTGTGGAATCAATTTGTCTTGCTTCATTTATCAATCCTGTTAAAAATTTTAATCGTGCTTCACCTTTTGGAGTTTCATTTGCAACAGACCAGAGAATTATAGCAGCCCTGTTTTTATCTCTTGTAATCATTTCATTTAATTGATTGCTTGCATTATTGTATGTATTTGAATCGCTCCACATAATTGTCCAATAGACAGGAATTTCTGCCCAAACCATCATTCCCATTTTATCTGCTTCACGAATCATATTTTCATTATGAGGATAATGTGCGAGCCGGACATAATTGCATCCGAGTTCTTTAGCCCAGGATAACAGAGTTACAGCATCTTCTTTTGAAAATGCTCTTCCTGATCTATACGGAGCTTCTTCGTGAATGGATATACCGCATAGAAATATTGGTTTGCCATTTAAGAAAATATCTTCGCCTTTTGTTTCTATAGATCTGAATCCAATTTTATCTACAACTGTATCCTTTGCAGAAATAATTTTTACATTATACAGAAATGGATTTTCCGGTGACCATAATTTTAAATTTGTAATAAAATTAAAAGATGCATATCCATTTTTATCTGAATGAATTTTTTGTTTAATACCGGCATCTTCAATTTGTATATTTATTTCCTGTTCTTTTTCAAGTCCATCAATTCTAATCCAGCCGCTTACTTCATTTAAAGAACCTTTTTTAAGTTGAATGAAATAATCTTTGATAAAAGTTACAGGTACCTCTACCAACTTAACATCTCGGGTTATACCGCCATAATTCCACCAATCCGTATTAAGTGTTGGAACCCCTTCCCTCTTTCTTTTATTATCAACTTTAACAATGATAAAATTTTCATTGCTTGCCAATTCATCTGTAATTTCAAAATTAAAAGGAGTAAATCCACCTTCGTGCTCACCAACTTTTTTGCCATTTACATAAACAACCGCATCATAGTTTACCGCACCAAAATAAATGAATACTCGTTTATCATATTGCTTGTTGTATTGAAAAGATTTTTTGTACCAGATTGTACCTTCATACAAGAACAGTTTTTCCATCTGAGTGTTCCAATCACCCGGCACATTCAACTGCTCCGATTTATCAAAATCATATTCTATTAGTTCGCTCTTATCTTTTGGTTTTCTATTTTCAAAATAACCGTCCTCTCTTGGCTGGTAGCGGTAATTGTAATACCCGTTTTCATATGGATCGATAATTATATTCCACTTGCCATTTAAGCTAATATTTTTTCTGCCATCAATATTTGTAATTAAATTATTTTCCGTTACAGCATTACCCGTTATAAAGCTTATAATGAAAAAAAGGAATGTTATACTTTTCATTTATAAATCCTAAATGTTGTTTTTGATTTACATATGGTTTAGAAATCCTAAGTTATAGCAAAATAATTACGGGGAATATAACAAATTCAATATTAAGATTAGTTAATTGTCAAGTAATATTTTCGCTTAAAATTTGATTTGTTTCATAGTATAGTCATCCTTAAATTTCGCCTGAATAAATCTGATACTTTATAAATACAACCTGGATAAATCCTAATGAAATTTTTGAATACCATCCTTATTCTTTTTTTAGTTTCTTCATTTAGCATATTTGCTCAAACTGATAAAAAAACAATATTGCCAGAAGGATATTTAGTCAATCCCATTCAAACTGCTTACGGTATTTTGGCAACTAACGAAAATGAATCTTCTTTATACTTAATCAACAGCGGAATAGAAGAATTAATCAGCGCTCCAGGATGCGGCAGATATATTCAATTGAATAAGGAAGGAAATAAAATTGGATTCAAATTAATCAATCCAGAGAACGGTCTGCAATCACCAGCAATATATAATCTTGCTGAAAGAAAAGTAGAAAGAATTATAGATGAAGTTGAAAATGCCGGGCAGGTATCATTTGCTCAGGATGGAAAAATTGCATTCACTGTTGATAAGCAACTTTTCATAAAAGATGGCACTGCTTTACACAAATATAATTTAGGAGTTTATTCCAACAGAACTCCAATTTCCCCGGATGGAAATAGAATTATTTTCAAAGATGAAGATGATCAGTTATGGATCTTTGATTTAATATCCGGAAGTAAATTGAAAATTACAGATTCAATAAATGGTTATGGAAATGCTTCCTGGTCACCTGATGGAAAGTTTATTGTTTACACAACAACAGGTACGAATATTTTATCCTATGATGTAAATAAAAGAGTTAACTATTCTATTGCTGAAGGTGAAAATCCTGCCTGGTCTCCTGATGGTAAATCAATTGTGTTTCATAGAAAGGAAATAGATTTTAATCAAGTTAAAATTTTAAACTCGGATATTTATGTTTCAAACGCTGATGGAAGCACAATTAACCAGGTTACAAACACTCCTGATGAAATTGAATTGGATCCTAAATTTTCTTCTGACGCAAAAAATATAATTTATCAGAATTACTCTGGAAGAGAGATTAAAAAATTGAATGTTGAGAGCACACTTCAAAAAAGTGCAATCAAATCCAATATTATTTTTAAAAGTACTGAACCTATTATTCCTAAATTTTATGATATAAAAAAAAATGATAATCAAACAGCGCAATTAGATTCAATAACTAACTGGGTGCATATCCACCAGGTATGGGATACGCGGGATAATGGTCAATGGCATTCGCAGGGTGAAGGATATGTTTGCTGCGGTGCCACAACAGCCATGGAAGTATTGGCTTCGTATGGAATATTGAAACCATGGCCATTTACTACTTACGGACACAATTCAAATTTTGGCAAATATATTTCAGAACCGTACAACTACAACGGAGTAACATATAATAATTTTAATGGTTGGCCTTCTGGTGCGCATGGTTTTCTTTGGAATGGAAGCGGCTCACCATATTCAAACACAATAAATTATTTACGCAATCATGGAATTACAAATACGAAACGAATAGAAAATGTTTACTGGAGTAATGTAACTGACGAAATAAATCAGGGATTTCCAATTATAATTTGTACAACTTCATTAACTGCGGCGCACATTGTCCTGGTTATTGGAAAATATGGAAGTGCGCATACAGTTGTTGCAAATGATCCTTACGGCGATAAAAATGCTGGCAGTTATGGACAGATTAATAATGGTGAAAAAGCATTGTACGATTGGTCCGATGCAAATACCGGCAGATATAAAATTACTCCTGTTGCCTGGGCAATAACTGCAAGGTATACTCCAAATGCAACTCCTGAAGTGTTATCATTTTCCCCTTCCAGTTTAACAGACAGCGTAAAAATTTACTCTTCTGTTGTTATTAATTTTACAACTCAGATGAATAAACCTACAGTTGAAAATGCATTCTCTATTATTCCAAATGTAACAGGAACATTTACATGGAGCGATTATGATCTTACTCTTACTTTTAAACCCGATGTTCCACTAAGTATCGGAACAATCTATACAGTTAAGATAGATACTTCTGCAAAAAACATCTGGAATAAATCATTAAATGGTGAATTTGTTTTTGAGTTCGTTACAAAAAGCAGGGATCGATTAAGAGCAGTTCAAATTTATCCAAATTTTAATCAACAGGAGATTAGTCCTTCAGTTCAGTTCAACATTACCTTTGATGCAACAGTAAATTTGAATGCGCTTGCAAACAATGTATTTTGCTACAAAAGTAATGGCGATAAAATATCATTAGCAAATGTAAAAGTTAAAGCGATGAATGGAAAAACATATGTTTCATTTGATAGCAAAACTCCACTTGAATACAATACCGATTACAAATTATTTCTCTATGGAAAAATTGTTGATACAGATGGATATTTAATGAAAGATACAATCCAGGTTAATTTTAAAACAGAAGTACAGCAGCAGGTTGCTGGAACCATCTTAGACAATTTGGAAAGTATTGGGCTGTGGAATAATCCATCTTTTAGCGGAAGCACAACCGGTGTAGATACTTTAGTTTCTAAATTTTCAATTTCCACTTCAAGAAAATTTAATAATCTTAATTCAGGTAAGATTACTTATTCATTCACCCAGAATGCTGGCGGCGTTTGCCGTGTTTATGATGCTGCAAAACCAGTTATTGGTTCCGCTGCTGATAATACATTTGGTATTTGGATTTATGGGGATTTAAGTTTTAACCTGTTGGAATATTGGTTTTACGATAATGCGAACCAAAACAAAACTGTTTTTGTAGATACTTTAAATTGGACCGGTTGGAAATTTAAGAAAGTTCTTGTTTCTCAAATTGAAGGTAATGGAGATAAGCAATTCCACAGTGTTGTAATTAAACAAAATGAAAATGGGAAAAAGACTGGTGAAATATATTTAGACGACGTTCAACTGATTTCTGCAACCCCGGTTGTGGATAATAATGATTTTCACTCTCCATCTGATTATACTTTATATCAGAATTATCCAAATCCATTCAATCCATCAACTACAATAAGATATACTTTACCATTTGAAAGTCAGGTTAAATTAATTGTTTACAATGCTATCGGAGAAGCAATTAGAGAATTAGTAAACACTATCCAGCAAGCTGGGTGGTACAAAGTTGAGTTCAGTGGATCGGATTTATCGTCCGGAATATACTTTTATACAATCAAAGCAAATTCAATTGAAGGTAACAGGAATTTTAATGAATCAAAAAAACTTTTATTCTTAAAATAATTTTTAATGGAAAAATTATAAGTGTTATTACCCCTTAAGCTTTGCTCTTAAGGGTTTTTTTTACTACCCGGTTAATCCCAACCCTATTTACCATATTTATATTCGGAATGCTTACTTTGATTTCCCGCATCTTGATTTTAAATTAATTTTTAGCAATGTTGTAGAAGATAAAACCCTAATAAATATTATCTGTTAATATCTGTTAGTAAACCAGATTTGCATTAATGAATCATTAACAAATTATAAGGAGTTCTTTTATGACAGTTACAACAAAATTTCCAGAAATGACTGGAACTGCACTTTTAAAAGGTTATGTTGATAGCGGTGTAGACTTAGTAGGATTTGATTATGGTAACGGAAACTTAAACTCTCATATAGAGTTTGAACCAGGTTCGGCTCCAGGTGATTTTAATTATGCGGTTGTACTACCAGCTAATGCAACTGATTTCAGGGTTAGAGCTAAAGCGCAAGTATATGGCTCTGGTTGGGTCTATGGGGCAGCTTGTACAATACCTACAACACCAAACAGCAAGTTTGGTGGTGGCGGAAAAACACTTATTTTACAATAGAAATTATAACTGCCATTAATATTTTGAATTCTAAAAGCCGGCTAAGGAAACTGAACCGGCTTTATTATTTTTATTTTGATAGTTATGTCATTCATTAATCACAGATCATATTTTTAAATTCGTTTTAGACTTGCTTAGACTTAACATTCTGGTTCTGATTCTTTGTTTATAATGATATGAAAGAGCTTGATAACTACCATTGGTGGTTTCCAAAAGATATTTACTAACTCATCTAACGCAAAGAATTGTAATTGTCATATTGAGCAGAGCGAAATATCTCAAAATAGTTTGAAATCGAGGTGTCGAGATTCTTCACTCTATTCAGAATGACAATTTTGCGTAAGGTGACTTACTAAGTACAATAGTCCAGGAATTGTCCACACCTTCAGTAACTTTAACATAGAACTTCTATTTCTTATTTATCTTTTCTTGAGTTTTCATTGGTGGTAAAAAATTTTCACCGGTAATTATACTTTTACCGGTTTTTTGTTCCAAAGCTCTTCTTGCATCCTTTGCAATTTTCCCACCTTTTTTTGCGGGAATTTTATTCTTCTCAAATCCTTCGGTATTTTCAATCTCTGCAATTTGCCTTGTAGAAAGTTCAGCCAAAGCAGTAAATATTAATTCAGCTTCGTTCATATGATCGCGTAAGTTTTGTGTTTTTAATCCTTTTAAAGTTTTGTGTTCTTTTACAGTTAGATCACTCCATTCTTTATGAATAATACTTGTAAGAATCGCAAAATCATCTTCCTTTTTAACTCCGTGATTATTCCAATAATCAGTAAGCTTATTGCGTGTTTCCTGCCCCATCATTCTTTGCTGGATCCACTTTTCACTTCTGCCTTGTTTCTGCCAGTATTCTCGGGAGCGGTTTAATGCTTTTTCAGGATTATTCATTTCCTCCATTCTTTCATAGCCAACTTTAGCAAGCCATAACTTAATTGGCTCTGCTTTTTTACTTGGTACAGATTGAACAAGGCGGAGAATAGTTTCTACATCAGCTACATCAGTATTTCGCATTTTTCCATCTTGTGCTATCATTTTCAACTGGTGACAATTTGTCACCACTTCACTTCCTTCGACTTTTAATCTTTCACTTAGCTTATTCCAGTATTTTCTCGCAACTTGAAAATCTCTTTGATCAGTAAGTGCGGCAACAATATCAATAACAGAAAAATACCAAATTTCTTTATCCTCATCATAATGGCGGCGGATTTTGAAAGTCTCAAAAACTGCTAATGATTTTTCTTTATCTTTTTCCAATGTAACCTCCTATCAGGCAACTAAAAAATATTATTTCTGATTTATTCTGATTCTCTTCCATATTTATAATTCTAATTGGTGGTTTTCGAAAGTTAATTACTATGTATATAAGTAAAGGAATAGTATTCGGTTTCCAGGAAATAACAAGTTAGTGGTTTATTATTATTTATTCTTTTTTAATTTTTTAATAACAATAAGTTTTTTTACTGCCTTATCAAAATCACTTTCATAATTGCGATCTTGTACAATTATAAATTTATCATATTCTTCTTCAGCAAGTTTAACAGCAATTTCATGCCTTATTTTGCCGCCATCATCTAAAATATCGTATTCATTGAACTTTAGAAATGCATCCAGTTTATTAATCCAGTCGTGCATCTTCATTTGTATTTGACGGGAAGCCTGGTTTTCAGCATAATCCAGATACATTGATACAATACGTTCAAGTTCTTTAATTTCTTTTTCATTCAAATAATTTTTAGCAATAATAACGTCGCTTTTAAGAATCATGCTTTTAGGAGCATTTTTCCATGTTTGTAAACCCATTTGTGGTTTAGATGAATCGGCTCTTTCGGCAATCAACTGAGCTGCTGTTTTACCTGTTACAGCCCAATGAAGTTTATTTTGAACTGTCTTAAAAAATTTATTGGTAATTTCAGCATCTTTGTTGTAATCGATGCTGCATTGCTGGTAGATATCAGTAATCTTTTGATAGAACCTTCTCTCACTTGCACGAATTGCACGAATGCGTTCTAAAAGTTCGTCAAAATAATCTTTGCCGAAGCGTTTACCTTGTTTTAAGCGTTCATCGTCTAGAACAAAACCTTTAATTAGATATTCTCTTAACCGTTGCGTTGCCCAAATGCGGAATTTTGTACCATGAAGTGACTTTATTCGGTATCCTATTGAAATAATAACATCCAAATTATAATAAGCAGTATCATACTTTTTTCCGTCGGATGCAGTTGTTCGGAAATTCCGAACAACTGAATTTTCATCCAGCTCCCCTTCTTCAAAAACGTTTTTTAGGTGTCCGCTAACTGTAGATTTTGCTTTTTGAAACAATTCACAAATTTGCGCTTGGGCTAGCCAAACAGTTTCATCTTCCAAACGGACTTCTATCTTTGTTTGTCCGTTTTCTGTCTGATATAATATTATTTCTGATTTATTCTGATTCTCTTCCATATTTATAATTCTAAATTGTTTTTATTTTTTAAGGAATTTACTTGCTAATAATTTTTTCTATTGTAACTAATTTACCTTCAAATTCTGTCACTTTGCTTTTAGCGATATGAATGGGTTTGATGACTGCCATTGGTAGTTTCAGAAAGTTATTTGCTATTTAATAAGTCGAGGAGTGGTCCTCGACTGCCAGGAAACTGGCAAAAGAAAAATCTTCTGTTCTCTCTTTCTTCTTTATTATTCCAATGCTCTAATAATCTTCTTGTTATTCCGGAAACACCTGGATAACCCTCTTCTCTCCACTTCTTTACTCTTGGTCTTATCTCATTTACCAGAGGTATTGGAACAAATACACCCGGATCATCAAAACCATGGGATTCTGATGCAATTACATATCCGGCAGGTCTCCTTTTATCTTCAACCAATTCAAAGAATCTTGACTCCCTATCGTACCGCCAATATCTTTTTGGTTCTTCAAAGGGAGAATTTATTATAAGCTGGTTTATTTTGTCTGTTAGTTTCATTTAGGTTTATTTTGTAATGATGCGATTATGATGCAATTGAAATCGCAAGTGACAATCTCAATCGCTGAGTAATCGCCAAGTAAAAATTTCAATCGAAACAATTAATTTTATCCTTATTTCTTTTCCAGCCAATTATCGGTCGATTCGGTCGATTATTGGTCGATTACTTGCAATAATATATTTTGTACCTCGTCCTTTTGTACCATAACTAGTTATATATTTTTTTTCAACCAGTAATTGTAATTCTTCAACTGCAGTGGTTTTTCCAACATTATTTATCTTTCTATAAATAGAATTTGTTATTTCACCATTTTCTTTTATAAATAAAATAGCTTTGATTTGCCTATCATTAAGCCCATTCTTTTTTAATTCTTCTTCGGAAATCAAATCCATAAAAACAGTAACAAGAAATCCACCATCAACTTCTTTCATCTCGGGTTCCGGCAGTTCAGCTTCATTACATGCATTTATTATTTTTAGTGTTCCTCTTCCCCATGCATCTATATAGCCGCCTTTAAAACAAACATCTGCAATAATAGGATTTCGGGGACGTGAGGGATGCTGCCGCTTTAATGCCTCAAATGATAATCCCTCCGGTAATGTTCCTTTGTTCCAGAAACTGATCTTATCATCATATACGCGTAATTGAATTGTTGAACCGGAATAGTTTTTATGAACCAGCGCATTAAGCAGCATTTCTCGAAGTGCAGCTACAGGATATTCTCCTTTTTCAATTCTCTGTAGTCCCTCAAAGCCAATAGCCCTGGTTAAGAATTTTCTATCTAATTGTAATGGAACTTCTTTAAGCAGATGAAGCAGGTTTCCTTCTTCCACTTCCTGGAATTTCAGTTCGTCATCAGATTTTCCAAAGCGGCCAATTTTAACCGAGATATTTGGATAAAACTTTCCGGGATCTTTTCCAAAAAGAATAATAGCTGCACGCTTTAGCTTTGTGCCTTCGGCAAGCCTTAACTTCTCCAGCAGTTCAGGTATATTCAGATCATCTGAAGAAGGAAGCCTGCCAGCTCTTCCTGCATCAGATAAATATTTTTTAATGCTGTTTTCATCAATATCACTAAATGCAGCTCTATCTTCAATAACATCATCCCATGTTTTACCGGATTTTTTTAAAAGAAAATCGGTAAGAGAATTTCCTGTTAGCTCTTTTGTTGTACTTCCTGATCTTATGTAGTATCGTCCTCTTAATGAAATAGCAACCGAATATGGCTGAACATCTATTTCAATAAAGCATTTAGAATTTTCTTTGATGAGGTTTACTTCGGCAGTAATCCCAAGCAAGTTTTTGATCTTATTTGGCAGCTCTTCCATCAATCTATTATCATCAGCAACATTAATACAATTACCATTGTTATCTTTACCGATAAAAAGTTTTCCACCTTTTGAATTGGCAAATGCACAAATGGTTTTTAAGTTGTCATCGTGCCAGCTTGTTTTGTATTCTATGTTCTGTTGTTCAGGCATATTAACTATGTTTCACTTCTACTGTAAATGGAGAATTGATTATTAGCTGGTTTAGTTTGTCGGTGAATTTCATTTTCATTAATTGAATATGTCTCATTTTGTATATCCCCATTCTGATTCTAATCTTTTTATTGAATAGTCAGAAAGGATTAAAAGTGCTCTCAAATTTGCATCCTCATATTGCAATTGTTGTATACAACAAAAAAATAGGCCAATGCAATAATGAAAGCTTTTAGGTTCAATCAATAAATCACAAGCTAAATATCGAATATATTTTGTTATAGAAAAACATCTATTTATAGGAATGTTATAATCGAGGGTTTCATCAAGTCTAAATTCAGATTCAGAATATGGGCTTCTCCTTATTTTTTTATAAATATCCTCCATTATATAATCAAATGGTAAACAACTAGACCATATTGATGTTTCAAGCAAGGCATAATCTAATGAAGAATGAGCTATACTTGAATTACCCCAATCAATAAAATGTGCAACTTTTCCTGAATCAATTTGAATGTTTTCTGTCTGATATAATATTATTTCTGATTTATTCTGGTTCGTTTCCATATTCATAATTTCAAAATGTTTTTATTTCTTAAGGAATTTGCTTGAATATAATATTTTCTTTTTTCAGTCTTTCAGCGCTTATCCTGTTTGCTTCAGTAGGCTGTTGCAATAAGCCAAATTATATCGTGTTGGTCGGAGTCGAACTACGAAAATAACGCAAAATCATCCCTCGACTTCGCTCGGGATGAGTGATTAACAAGTTATGCAACAGCCTGTTCAGGCAAGCGGAAATCCAAAAAACTTTATTAATACAATATATTCCCACTCCTGTCACCGCAGGCAGGTTTGTGGGAAAGACAACTGGACAATATTAGTTTATTAGACCGGACTCATTTAGTTAATCTTCTTTTTTTATTCTCCTGAAGTGCCAGATAATTTTCTTTGGTTACAACTTTCTTTCCTGTTTCTTTTTCTAATGCTTCGCGTGCATCTCCGGCTATTTTACCTCCTTTTTTTGCAGTCGCCTTGTTTTCCGGAAATCCTTGTGAGTTTTGCTTTCTTGCAATTTCTGTTGTTGATGCTTCACCAAGCATACTAAAAATCAATTCAAGATCAGTCATATGATCTCTTAAATTCTCATTTCTTTTTTGTAAACCTTTGTAGTTTTTGTACTCATAAGGCGTTAAACCAAATGTTGCTTTGCTTATTTCAGAAGTTAAAATAGAAAATTCCAATTGCTCTTTTATTCCACGTTTTTTCCATTCATCGGTAAGTTCATCTCGAACAGCAATTCCACGCACTCTTTTTTCTATCCATGTATCGCTGTACCCTTTAGCTTTATATATTTCTCTCACACGTTGAGATGCAAGTTCAGGATTTTCAATTTCTTCTAATCTCTCATAACCAACTTTTGCAAGCCATCTTTTGAACGGTTCTGCTTTGGGTGAAGGAATAGATTGAATAATTCTGAATAAACCTTCTACATCCGAACAATCAGATTCATAATATTTACCATCTGATGATTCTAATTTCAGTTGTCGACAAATTGTCGACAAGTCAATCCCTTGTTCCTTTTCCCTTTTTTTTAACCGATACCAGTAGTCTCTTGGTTTAATACTATCTGCTAATACCTCTACAACATCTACTACGGAAAAATACCATATCTGTTCTTCTTCATTCCAGACCGAACGAATTTTCTTTGATTCAAATAATTTTATTGCGCTCATGTTTCCCTTAAAATGTTCTGATACGACTTAAATGAACTTCGATTTTCAGGTTCTGAAATTATAACATCAAGATTATAATAATCTATAACTCGCGAAACTGAACGATCTTTTTCAATTTGAACTGTTCGGAAATTCCGAACAGTTGATTCTTTAGGAAGCTCTCCTTCTTCAAAGATATTTTTAATATGTTCGCTTATTGTTGATTTTGCTTTTTGAAACAATTCTGCTAACTGGTTCAGCGTTAGCCAGACAGTTTCATCTTCCAAACGAACTTCAATCTTTGTTTGCCCGTCTTCTGTCTGATATAGTATTAATTCTGATTTATTCTGATTCTCTTCCATATTTATAATTCTAAATTGTTTTTAAGGAACTTACTTGATAATAATTTATTCTATTGTAACTAATTTACCTTCAAATTCTGTTACTTTGTTTTTAGCGATATGAAAGAGTTTGATATATGCCATTGGTGGTTTCCAAAATTTATTTACTAAGTAAATAAGCTGCGGAATGATCCTCGACTTCCTAAAAAAAAGGCCTATATAATGCCGAAGGGATTATAAAACTTTACCCGCAATTGAGATTAACAATGAAACGAACTGATCTACACTTTTAACAGCTTGTGCTTTTTCTTCATTGCTCTTTGTTGCATCTTTAACAATGTCTATCAATTTTGCTAAATTTTCTTTATCCAATTTTGCAGGAGCTATTTTATTTATCTCTTCTTCTGTAAGATTAGTATGACTGGTTATTTCACCAGCAAGCTGCTGATCTGTTTTCTGCCTGGCTTCTTCAATAATTTCCTTTATAGATTTTGACATATTATTTAGTTCCTTCTATTATAGGTTTTATTTCTTCCAAAAGAGAAGTTCCTTTCTCACTTACATCCCCTGCTTTTAATAAATAGTTATTAAAAACCCGATCCATTTCCATAAAATCTATGCCTGTTGTTTTACTTGTATTCTGCAATAATTGATTTGCTGCTTCCTGAACATCAGTAACGGATTTTAAAAGAGAAGTAATCTGATTGCTGGCATTTAATAACAGCATTTGATCCTGAGATATTCTTTCCCAAAGTACTATCCTTACCTTTTCCAGTTCAGTTTGCATGGAATCACGTTTATCTATTATGGTATTTAAAATAGAATTCATTACCTCATCATTTATTTCTTTTATTCCTTCCGCTTCAAGCCCCTTTCTAACATTGCCAACAAATGTTGGGATGTACTTTGTCTTTATAAATTCATCTATTTTTTCCTTTTTAAGATTCAAATAAGAATCATACAGGTTTTGATATGCTGTTTGCTGTGCCTGGATTCCTTTGCTAACTGTAGCGCTTAGATCAATTGCTTCTTTAGGAACATGGGCGCAGTTAGTTAAAAAGAAAAAATTAAGCAAAATTAATAATAGAAATAAAAGATATTTAAAATGAAATACTTTGCTAATCATAATTACTCTAAAATATTCTAAATTTTGTAGAGGATATTTTTAATTAAATATTCCCTACCACAATAATTCATTTATCAATTTTTTGTAACATCATTTACCGATATTTCTTGGTCTTTTATTTTAATACTTAGGTGATAAAGTTGTTGAGTCAGTAAAAATAATTAGCCTCTTACAAGCTCTAGTAAGTGCAACATATAAATTTTTAGGGCATTTAAATTTTTGCGCATTTAAAATAGCGACTGTATCAAACTCTAGACCTTTTGTTAACAATGTAGTACCTATACATTTACCATATATTTTTCTTCCAATTCTTCGAGTTGTATTTCGTAATAATTTCATCGCTTCAAATACACATATGTTTTTTGTTTCTGCAATTTCTAACGATTCAGTAAGAGAATTAAATAATTCCTTACGGAAACATTTGATACCTGCCAATTTTTTTATTTCATTTAAAGTAACTGATAACACATGGAAATTAAAATTTATTTTAAGTTGTTCAAATAGATCTTTAACTGGTACAATAGCTATTTGATCTTCTTTCTTTTTTTTCCTTATTAATCCTTTTTTATTAAACCAAGTATTGGTGCCTGAAAAAAATTCTGATAAAATATCTTTAATGTTTTGTTCAATATTATTTTGTTTCAAGTCGTCCATTTTTTTAGCAATTTTATAAAAATCTTTATCATCAATTGCTTCAAGCAAAATAAAACAGTTATTAAAACTATTATTAATATTTACCCTGCTTTTAATATTACTATTTTCTGGATGAATTAATAAAACACTTTTTTCCTTTAATAATCCCCATACCTTTTTATTGGAGTTTTTTTTATTATCATAAATATCTTCTTCTTCACATGGCACTATTTCTATAGAAGATAAATAATCACCTAAATTAATACGCTCTTTTTTTTCTATTTTATCTCTGATATCTTTTAAGGAATTTCCTAAGGCTTCATTATTTCCTTCCTTTTTCCAGCGATATGGTACCTCAAGTTTAAAAATATTATTAATAAAATCTCCCATTTCATCAGGGTTACTAGTATCCACAGTATCGTTAAACTTAAAAATCCCTTGAAGATAATCCCCAACGATATGTGTTTGTAAAATATCAGATAAGGCTAAAATAAATTCGTGTTGTTTTTTTGTGCAGTCTTGATATTCGTCAACAAAAAGACCTGAATAAGTTAATTTAATAATATCGGCAATTGGTTTTATATTAACTAACTCTGCTGCCTTCTCATATAAGATTGTATAATATAGTTTATTGTTATCTTGTTCAGGAATATCATTGCCACAATAAAAAGCATTTACATATTTTTGTGCATAGCTAGCAATAGTTTCAACATTATATTTCCTACTCGAAATATTAATTTTTTTAATTTTCTCTTTAATTGAAGCAACGCCTGCATGCGTATGTGTTAGTATTAATTGTTTACCAATAGTATAATTATCATTAAGACACTCAGCTATTGTATGTGTTTTTCCATAACCTGCTGGAGCAATTAGAAAACTTTTTGGGTTCGAAACAAATCCTTTATAATCAAATTGATTATCATCCATTATCAATCCAATTTGATAATTCATTCAGTTTTTGTTTTAACTCATTATCTTCTAGTTCTGAATAATGATCAAAAATTAAGTCTCCAAGGGCTTCCCCCTTTGTAATATTTTTATACCAGCCATTTTCACCAGAAGCAATTTCACCTATTTTATCTCTTAAATATTCTTCATTATCCTTTTCGTCAAAACAATTATTTGAAAAGCACTCTTTACAAGTATGTGAATCATATTTATTGCATACTGATTTCCATAAATCTTTTGTAGAAGTATTCTTTCTTAATCTAGCTGCTAATTCAACACTTTCTTTAATCACTTTTATAGGTAAGTATTTATAAATAGCTTTTTCCAAGCAAAGTTTATTACTCCAATCTATTATCTTTATATCTTGTAATCTTATGCTTTCCTTTTGTTTATTTATTCCATCATTATCAGAATCACAGAATAAACAAACTTGATACTTTGATTTATTATAGCCTTCGCAATATGATATTAAATTTGAACCTGTTCCATCCGCAAATGCTACACCCAAATATGTTGCGCTTTTTTTACCATTTTTTAACCTAAAATTATTTATTGCTCTACAAATACCTACTTCTGTTGCGCCTTCACACACAATTACTTTTTGAGCAAAGAAAGCTACTGGATTATTTCTTAGACTTCCTTGTAATTCTGCATTGAATATTATTAACTCACCTTACGCAACCCGATGCGTATAGTTATATTTTTTAGAATTTCATAGCGAAAGAAACTTTGAGATTTTCCAGTTGATTAAAAGCTGCACGATTTGCAGTAAGATACAATTTAGCTCGCAATGCTGTTGG